>JAVYRZ010000001.1:100310-165411 GCA_038729465.1 Thermoplasmata archaeon | reverse complement strand
AAGTAGCTGCTGGTAACGATCTATAGTTCTTAGAACTATTCATAATTTTATCAAGATCATTGTATCTGATCCACCATTTATTATGAAAAAACTCCTGCCTTATTATATAATTAGCTTTATTGTAAAGATTTTTAGAGAGATGTGTAAGTTTTCGAAGTTCATCATTTTCACAAATCTGGATCTGCTCTGTTCTTTTAACTTTCATAATACATCTCAATTAAATGGTGTTTTCTTTTTGAACAACAATGCAATAATGATCCTATTTTTATAAGTCCTTTCATCCCTTAGTTTTCATTGTTAATATCTTATCATACAGTAGTATATATAATCGCTTTTTCTAACTATAATCTTTTATATTCGTTAACAATATTTATGATTTTCTTAAATTCAAAAACACCTTCTCTTACAAGCTCAATATTGTTCTCATTAACTTTAATTACTGTTGAAGGTATTCCAGACAAAATACCACCATCTAAAAACATATGCACCCTATCTTTCAATTCTTCAATAGCTGTTGATAAAGTATTTGGAGCTTTACCTCCATGTATATTAGCACTGGTAATAGTGATGGGGCCGGCTATCTCTACAAGTTTTGAAATAACATCAGAATTCGGGATCCTAATACCAACAGTATCACTTACTAAATATCTAGGTACTTTCTTATTCTTTAAAACTAATGTTATTGTTCCTTTTGGGGTATTATCTAAAATTTTTATTGCCAGGTCCGGCACTTCTGCCAGATTGTACATCATCTCTATAGAATTTACAGCGATAGGCACGGGTACATTATCCGATCTGTTTTTTACATTGTATATTTTTGCTGCATTTTCTGAATATATAGAAATTGAAAGTGCATATAATGTATCTGTAGGAACTACCGCAAAGTCATTTTTAATAAACTCTCCTAGTATATGTATATCATCTTCATTTATTTTCAAAATCTGCATAATTGATCCCGGCCCGCTAAATTTGATTAAATGATATATTTTGATATTATAGGCGCCGCCGATCGGATTTGAACCGATGACCACTCGGTTAACAGCCGAGCGCTCCACCTACTAAGCTACGGCGGCACATTTTTTTATAATAAAAACCATTATGTTAAGGCACTATTTATATTTTTCAAAGAGATGATCTTGTCAATTATTCGTTGAAAAATTTTGTAGTGATATCAATATACTTTGAAAGCATGGTAAAGTGACCTCCTCCCCTCGCTGACGCAAGGGAATTCTCGCTCGCAAGGTTAAAAAAGATGCAACTTTATCTTTTTTAGATCTAGCTTCTAAGTGCGCTCAGTATATCTTATCTTTCAAATTAATTGTGAGTGCTTGGGCCATAAAGTATGAAATTGCATTTAAAGCTTTGTCTCGGACCCTATCAAGTAAAGATATGCCAGTAACGCATCCAGCTGTATCTTTTCTGTAGCACCTTCATTTATTCTAAAGTCGATTTCTCCAAGTTTTTCTATTATTTTAATTATTATTCTATCATCAATAGTCAGATCTAGGACAGTTCTGTGTATCCCCCTGATGAGGTCAGGTGCTGTAACTCCACCATTTATAAGCATTTTATCAAGCATGTTCCTAGCTTTACTAAAATCCCCCTTTAATGCAGAAGTTATCAAAATTTCAATATCTTTTTTACTAGCACTTCCAGTAACATTATATATTGTAGTTTCATCTATATTTTTAGAAAATACCGCTGCAGTTTGCAAAATTATAATTGCCCTCCTTAAATCTCCTTCTGAAAGATGTTCGATTACTTCCAGTGCTGGCTCTGTAATTTCTAGTTTTTCAAGCTTAGCGATGTGTTTTATCCTGTTTTTTATCATTTCTTTGTCAATGGCCTTAAATCTGAAAATTCCGCATCTGGACTGAATAGGTTCTATTATCTTTGATGGATAATTCGCAGATAGAATGAATCTACATGTTTGAGAGTACCGTTCCATAGTTCTTCTTAATGCTGACTGCGCGTCAGAGGTTAAGTTATCTGCCTCATCGAGAAATATGATCTTGAATTCTGCATTTGTCAGCGAAGATGATCTTGCATATTCCTTTATGTCATCTCTAACAACATCTATTCCTCTCGCATCACTTGCATTTAATTCTAAAAAATTCATGCGATACTGATCTCCATAAAGCTCTCTAGCTAGAGCTATGGCACAAGTAGTTTTTCCAGTCCCGGCGGGTCCTGAAAATATCATGTGCGGTAAGTTCTTTTCTGCAACATAAGCCTTCAGACGTGCCACTATCTCATCTTGTCCTACCACTTCACTGAGATTTTTTGGCCTGTATTTCTCTACCCACAAGTCTTCCATAATACATTCACTCTATATATTTATTAATGTTAATGTCACTCTGTCTAAGCCAAAGTGTGGAGGTTCTCTCTGTATAGTCTTATACATATTCAAATGTTCAGTGATCTTTTGCCGGCTTAAACACCCCACTTTAAATAGGTACTTTATTGCTGGATATCTACGCTATTTTCTTATTATAGCAAAACTATATTTAAACATTTTTATTGACTAAATTACGTGTAGCTCCGCTCTAAAGATCTTAAAATTACATCTAAATCTATAAAAAAATAAAAAAATAAGTGCTTTTATCGCGCTTTTACTTCTTTCTCTATGTTTGGGCGCTCTTTAAAAAATATGGTAGAACCACATTCACAACTCAAATCATATGCTGTCATTTTGCCAGTATATGGTCTGCCACATACTGCACATCTATATACCATCTTAGCTCTCCCCTGCTGTTTCAGCAGTTTTTATCTCTTTCTTTACTTCAGGAGTATATGCACCACCAGCAAATGTATAACCGCACTTGCGACATTGCCAAATACCAGTAGATTTCCTATAAACGGTTTTATGATTGCATCTGGGGCAGGTATATGCTTCTATCTTTAATTCCATAGTCTCTTTCCATTTTTTCTTGGCCGCTACACCATATCTTGGCCCGAACCTGCCAGCTATGCCAACTTTCTTCGTTCTATTAGACACTTTTACTCACCTTTTTTAATTATATATTTTTCTCGAATCTCGTTCCCTATTTTAATTGAAGTATTAATAATTTTCTTTATTTCCTCAATACTGAATGAACCTGTTGATCCTTTTTGCATAGCATTCACGTTGCCAAGCTCATTTGATGCAACAGTTAATCTGGCGCTAGATATATTTTCCTCGTCTAGGTTAGGATCTATCAATATTGAATTATCAATTTTTACAGCCGTAATCTCCACTGGATAATGATTCACTGGCAACTTAAAGTCCTCTCCATAACCATACTTTGATGCAGGCACTACTGCCTCAGTAAGTGCGATCATTGATGCCAAAGACGATGCATCAAACAGATTCCCATCATAATCGAGAACATGAAGATCTATAAATATAATCCATACCAGCTCGTTTTCCTTTATTACCAGCTTCTCTAAGTCTATGGTTTTACTTTCTCTCAATCCTCTATCTACCACTCTCGCAAGCTCTATGGCATCTTCTCCGGGTGGCCCTGATTCAAATGTAGGAGATGCAAGAGGTACTAATTCTGCATTCGTGGTTATCACGCCTACATTAGGGGTATCAGGAAATGGCTCTCCAGGTTCAATCTTTATTCCTGCAAGTACCTGAGTATTGCCTATCTTGACGAGCGCAGAGCCATTGGCCCTCGTCACAAAATTTCTAATTACCTCTATATTTCTATACTCTTCCAATCCTCGATTATCAATTCTCAGGCCTCCAGCTGCAAGCTTTTGTATGTAATTTTTCTTGATTTCAGAAACTACACCTTCAGTAAATCTTGACATGGATTATTCACCCTCTTCTAATACTTTTAAGTATTTGTTTTTAAGTGCCTCTTTCTGCAGTTCATAAACTTTCATAGAGGCATTGTATGCTAGATCCATCCCTTTGTCTAATTCTTCCAATGACATATTACCATCCATTTGTAAAAGTACTATCTCTTTGGTTCTCGGAATTATAGCAATTGGTAAATCTGCTTCCCCAAAATTGTCTTCGTCTTTGTTTAGGTCTAAAACTACTTGCCCACCAATTTTACCTGCTGCACATCCAGCTATGAGGTCTCGCATTGGTATCCCGGCATCAACTAACGCCACAGATGCCGCTGTTAAGCCTGCAATTCTGGTACCTGCATCAGATTGTAGAACCTCTATAAACACATCTATAGATGTTCTCGGAAACTGCTCGGCTAAAACTACACTTTCTAATGCGTTGGAGATTACCATTGATAGTTCTACACTCCTTCTATCTGGCCCGGGCCTTTTTCTCTCATCCACAGAAAATGCGGCCATATTATATCTAGCTCTTACTATTGCCTTACTTGCATCCTGCAAATGCTTTGGAAATACTTCCCTTGGCCCATAAACCGCTGCCAAAATCTTGTTTTCGCCCCATTCTATATATGCCGATCCATCTGCTCTCTCTAATAAACCTACTTCTATCTTTATTGGTCTCAATTCATCAAACTTTCTACCATCTGTTCTTATCCCGTTTTCATCTATTAACTTAATATCTGTTTTCATACCACTCATTTCTGTTCACTTCCTATTTAACTCTTCCAAATAAGCCTTAATTCTGTCTGTCAATCCTATTGTATGCGCTTCTCGCTCAATAATTCGTATAGTCTTGATCACTTCTAAAGTCTGCTTTGGCTCCCCGTCAATCCATATTTCTCCGTTTTGACCCACATAGATCTTTGTGTGTGTCTCTTCTTTTAAAAGCTTAATCATAGAGCCTTCTTTGCCAATGATCCTGGATACTTTTGTTGGGGATACTGTTATTAAAAATCCACCTTCTAACTTTCTCAACCCAGGCTCTTTCATAGAAACCCAGATCTGATTTGATTCTGTAATATTAGATACTTTTACCAGTACAACATCTCCAATATTTAAGAACCTAGATGTGTCTCCAAACTCTATTCTCCATGGCACATCATTTACGTGTAACGGCGCTGTATATGGTGCATTGATATCTACCACCCAGTTTGTAGGTGTAAGATCCACTATTTTTCCTATAACTTTATCACCCTTCTCTGGAAAATATTTCCCAGCAAGAGGCATAATGTTAAGATATCCAGACTTCTCAGATTTTGTGCCTAAATATACTGAGTATGCTTTCTCATTTTCTATGTATATACCTATACCAGGTTTATTCTGACCTAAATCAATTTCTTCTCCCGGTAAAACAAACTCTCTAACACTTTTCATAATTATTATCACCTAACTTTTTAAAATTTTAGTCTGTGCATTTCCATGTGTCTTTTTGTTTAATATATCAAAAAATTCAATTTGAACGCCAGCAGGTATCTCTATTACTCCTACCCAAGAACCATCGTTTTGCCATTCTTCCTTCAACACAGTACCCATCTTTGTGATATCCTGATAACTTTTCAAGTAATCTTCTCCAGAAATCTTTACCGCAATTTTTATTTTTTCAAATTTTATTGGTAGTATTAGTCTTATAGCTTTTACAACTGTGTTAACCTGCTCTTCCACACTTTTAAATGGGTCTATATGCACTTTTGCCTCTTCAATTGCAGTCTCAATTCGCTGAGGAGGATGTGGAGTATTAGTTTGTGGATTAATCGCATTTTTTGAAATCTCCATTATAATCTGCCTTTTTTTATCTTCAAGCATCTTTCTTCTCTGCTCAGTAGTTAACTGTACCTGACCCTTCAAAATAATATGTTTGACTATCTCCTGTATGTTATCTGTTTCAAATACTTCTTTCAAAACCTCTTCGCTAGCTCTGTCCCCTTTATTGGCATCTTTAAAAATGGTATCACTTACCATATACTCTATAACATCAACATCTTTGCCAGCCTTTATAATATCAACTAGTGCAGGATCTATAAGTATTTCAAATCGATGCCCATGGCTCTCAAATCTTGCGATTATTGAATCTTCTAATTTTACCATAGTATCTTTTAAATTTTATTTAGATAATTCTCTGTTTCTGATTCTTCTAATATTCTGAAACCTTTGTCTTTAGTAACAATACCTATCTGTGCAATAATTGGTGTGTTTGGGTCTTCTGCAGCTTTTTTTAAGCCTTTCAGTGCTAATATAATTGCTTCATCCATGCTCATGTTATCTTTGTACTCTTTTTCAAAAATAGGCATTATTATATCTCTACCAGCTCCTATACAGTCTGCTTTATATCCTAAAAATGCTCCAGAAGGTTCAGTCTCAAATAGATGGGGCTCATCATCTACACCTGCTATTAATAAAGATGCTCCAAACGGCCTAGCTCCACCATACTGCGTATATTGCTGTACATAATCGCTTACTTTTTTTGTTAAAACCTCTACTCCTACCTTCTCGTTGTAAGTTACTTTTTCAACCTGCGCATTTACCCGTGCGTAATCTACAAGCATTCTTGCATCTGCCACTAAGCCGGAAGATGCTGCACCTATATGTTCATCTATCATATAGATCTTCTCAATGCTTTTTGGTTCTATCAAGTTGCTCCTCACCTTTTTATCGATTATTAAAGCAACTCCATCCTTGAATTTCATACCTATAGTTGTAGATCCTCTTCTTACTGCTTCTCTAGCATATTCAACCTGAAACAATCTCCCATCTGGTGAGAAGACTGTTATAGCTCTATCGTATGCCATCTGTGCTTGTTGCATTTTTTCACCTCTATTCTTAAATCCTTATAATCTTTTATATTATAAACTTTTAGTTTTTTAGTTAATGTTCATTCGTTTCTGTTTTTAATAGCTACGCTATCTTGACTCTTTACACTCCTGGCATATGAACATTCCATTGTAAAATTCTAGTGATGTAGAGAACCGCCCACATAATTCGCATCTTCCTGTTATATGTTCATGTATCTCATTCATATAACGCTCATTTGAAATATTATTCCATTCATTTGCAAGTAGAATCAGATCGGGGGATATTTTTACTATGTCATTTTCTGATAACAATCCAATAATTTTACCACCTTTTATTACAGGTAGTTTCCGTATCTTCTTTTTTACCATCAATTTAGCACAATCCTCTAATTTATCGTCTTCGGATATTGCTACTATCGGAGAACTCATTATGGATTTTAAAAGCGTCTTAGCTGGATCTCTATTTTCAGAAACCACTTTCACAACAATATCATGCTCAGTGACTATTCCTAAAGGCTCGCTGTTTTCAGCTACTATTATGGTACTTACATTGTTATGAATCATTTCTTTTACTGCTTTCAAAACAGTAAGGTCTAGATCTAATAGCAATGGATTTTTAGACATTATTTCTTTTATCTCAATTTTTTTCATGCAATATAATGAATTTATTATACCTTTAATAATCTTTTGGCTTTTCATTTTAAAAATCTTTTATATACTCTAAATTTTAAGATGTTAGCAAATGTTCGTTGATTATCTTCGACATATCATTTAATAAATAACTTGGGCCTATGATAAAAACTGCTTTTAGAGTATGTTTCAAACAGTAATTGATAAATTATAGTTAGGTCTCAACAAAAGTGACCACATCTATTTTGAACAAGATTTATATATTTATGTAACATTATACATATCGGGATTATTATGAATGTACAAACAATAGTTACAGTAACAGTAGTTATTGCACTAATCTTAGGCTTTATGGCAGGATTTGAGTACAGCACTATTTCTTCATCTCCGCAAGCAAAACAGGGAGTAACAGTAATTGCTGCTGGCTCTCTAGGATATGCTTTTAGAGATGTTGCACAAAACTGGTCGGCGCTCTATCCGAACAACCCAATACTCTCAACGGGGGGTATATTTATGGGCAGCGTTAAAGCTGCAGATCAGATTGCAAACCTGGGGCAGAAATATGATGTATTTGCATCTGCGGCTTCAGATGTGATACCAATGGTACTGTCACCCACATACGCCTCTTGGATGATTGTTTTTGCAACAAACGAAATTTCTATATTATATGAACAAAATTCTACTGCAAAAATATCCATTAACAATGTAACTTATAACACAAATCAGATTAATTCTACTAACTGGTGGATGTTTATAACCGCACCTGGTGTTACTATTGGAGTAAGTAATGGAAGCACTGATCCTGCTGGTTTTCAAGCTATCCAAGCAATGAAACTTGCTGGCATATATCTGGTGCAAGAAAACAATAAAGCATATAATGATTGGTTCCACAATGTTCTAGGATATCCAATAAACGATACAAATGCTATTTTTGAACAAATATGGATACATAAAACACAATCGAATGAGCTGAGACCGGTTGGTATCGAAGCTAGCTTAGATTCAATGATCGCCACGGGTGCTCCTTATTATGGAATTTCATACAGGAGCCTTGCTAAATCATATGGATTGGGGTTTGTAGAGCTTCCTTGGCAGATAAACTTAGGATCTATAAACAGCACTGCTGTAAACTATTATGCACAGGTAAACAGCAGTGGCGCTCCACTTTTATTAAGTGGCAGCACCACTGAAGCTAGCAGTCCTGCCGGTCCAATATTTTATGCTGTTACTATTCCAAAAAATGCACCTGATCCAAGCCTGGCATTAGACTATGTCGTGTTGCTTCTTAGCCAGATAGGCCAGCAAATATTTAAAAATACATATTTTGATCCAATACCAGTCCCATATGCTGTACCATTCGCTGGTGGCAGCATTCCGGCTCAGCTGCTACCATTTACAGAAACACTGCCTCCTTATTTACAAACTGGATCTGGCAATACTGCCATAATGGGTGACTCTTCATGATATTTTTGTAAATTTTTTTATTTTTATTTTTATAATATCTTTTGAAATATTTATTTTATCAATTGTTTTTATTTCTACTTTTTCACCAAATAAATAACCTAGAATCATGAAACTGTTCCCTATTTTTATAATTTGTTCTACTTCAACTTCATCCCCTTCTTCACTTAATATCACGTCCTCGGACCTGAAAGCTATGCTATCATTTTCTCCAATGCCTAACCTTTTGTTTAGTTCCTGATTTTTAACTATGTTATTCAATCCCATAAATTTAGCTATAAATTCATTATTAGGTTTTGAAATTATACTGTTATAATCTCCAACCTGCACTAATTTACCGCTGTTAAATACTCCTATCCTGTCAGCTAAATCTATTGCCTGTGTAGGTTCATGTGTAACATGGATAGTAGTAAGACCGTATTCTTTATGTATCCTCTTTAGTTCATAAGTAAATTTCTCTTTTATATTTAAGTCCAGGCCGCTTAAAGGCTCGTCCAACAATAGTAATTTGGGTTCTATTGCCAGCGCTCGTGCAATCGCAACTTTTTGCTTTTCACCACCACTAAGCACTTCCGGCCTTTTATTTAGTAACTTTTCAAGATCCAACGTTTTGGTAAGTGGTGCAATTTTTTTTTCTGCTTCTGCTTTAAATATGCCTCTGACTCTCAATCCAAAAGTAATGTTGTCTTTCACACTCATATTATTAAATAGTGAATATTCCTGCGGTACATATCCTATATGCCTTAGTTCAGGTGCTTTAAAAGTAATCTCTTCCTCATCTAAAAATATGTGCCCTTTATCAGGTCGGTATGCTCCTGCTATTATATCTAAAAATAAGCTTTTACCTGCACCTGTTGGGCCTAACAATATGAAATATTCATTATCCTGTATCTTTAGATTGACCTCATTGATTGTCAACGTTGGTACGCTCAGAGATATCTCTTCAATTCTGATCATCTCTCAACTCCCGGCACATAAAATATTTTATGTTGTCCCTGTACAATTTTCAATACTATAAAAATTACAATCGAGATTATTATTAATACTGAAGATAGCCCAACCGCGCCTGTCAACCCTGTAACTTCAAACTGGTTGTATACTTGCACTCCCGCAATTTGTTGATACGCTGGTAGTATATAAGGTGCCACAATAAGTATGGCCCCTACTTCGCTCATTGCCCTACCCCAACTCAGTATAGTGCCTGTAAGAATGCTTCTGGCTGTCTGGGGAATCATTACCTTAGAAATAACTTGCCATTGTGACGCGCCAAGTGTTCTGGCAACTAGCTCTATTCTTGGGTCTATACTTTTTATTGCCTCTTCCATAGTTTTAATAGCGTAAGTTCCACTAACAAATATGTATGCCATCACTACAGCTAACATATTATAGCCAAACGATATATTAAAAATGTTCAGAAAATTACCTCCTGGTTCAGCAGTTGCAAACACTAATAAAAGTGCGATACCTACTACGCTATGTGGTATCATTATAGGAACTTCTATAATTGAGTCCATTATCTTTTTTCCTACAAATTTATACCTTGCTAAGAGATATGCTAGCGGAAATCCAAATAATACCACTATTAGTGATGAGATGGTAGCACCTACAACTGTGATCTTAATAGAATCTATGTTTGTTGCAGACATAAACTGGCTAAAAAGGTACTGTGGAGATACGTAAGTTATCAGCCTTATTATAGGTACCACAAAAAATAAGATCACTATTATGGATATAATCCATACAAAAACAGGGAAAGATTTAGTATCTGATATGGTTTTTGGTATGTTTTTTCCGATATGCATAAACATACATTATGATTCTCCCTATTAAAATTTTATTATGAGAATTTTTATGTTGTTTTTAAGCCTGAAATCTCTTCCACTTTATCCTCTTTCCCGATCAATAAGGTGTCTATAAAACCTATGAATAAGCCAACTTCTACTACGCCAGGAATATATTTTAGCTTTTTATATAATACTTCTGTGTTTTCAAAGTTAAGATTTTTACAATCTATAATATAATTTTTGTTGTCTGTCACATATATCTTGCCTGTAACTTTTCTAATCTCACAAATAGCTCCAATTTTTTCAATATTCTTAATGACTGATAGATATGAAAAAGGTATAACCTCTATAGGTAAAGGATAGGCTCCGAGCCTGTTTTTTAATTTAGATTCATCTATTGCTATGACCCTATACTTAGAATTGTATGCCAGCACCTTTTCTCTTAATAGTGCGCCCCCCCCACCTTTAATCATATTTAATTTATTGTCAACCTCATCAGCGCTATCTATGTAAATATCTGATATCTGATCTTTAAACTTCAAAACCTTGATATTTGCCTGCTTTAATAGTTCTTCAGATTTATAAGAACTTGCAACTGTATTAATGTTCAGGCCTTCATTTACTTTTTTTGCCAGCTCTTCTATGACAAACCTTACTGTAGACCCAGTTCCTATCCCAACTAAATCCCCATTTTTTATATATTCTACCGCTCTTCTTGCTGCCAATTGCTTTTCTATGTCCTGTAAATTCATAATCAAAAGATATGTTTAATCAATTGATATAACTTTCTATCTTGATCTCTTTTAACTTTTATGATTTGTAAAAAATTGAATAAGTTTTTTATATTCAATTACCTTCCGAGATTTAATGAACGATAAGAAAATAATAGAGTATTTCGGATTTTTCCTTCTTGCTTTAGGGCTAATTTTTTATTTTGCCTGGGCTACGTTATACAATGCGTTTTTTGATGTTGGAGTATACACCATGACCGTGGTAATTGTACTATTTGGTATACTCACCATTTTTTTAGGTAGATCAAAGGATTAATACGTTTTGCCAACATATGCTTTTATATTAGTTTCTGCACCACATATAATACATTTTCCTTTTTTGTTCTCTTCCTCAATAGGCACGCCCAGCACTGATTTATCACTAAACTCTGCAATTTTATTGCCGCACTCTTCTCTGCCGCACCATGACACTTTAAACATTTTTTCTTGCTCTTTCAGCAACTGAAGGTCATCAGTCTCTAATACTAACGATTCAACTTGCTTTTTTGCTTTAACATATAAATTGCTCTGAATATCATTAAGCAGCTCTTTTATCCTAGCAGTTAAATCTTCTTTTTTCACTCTTATTTTTTCGTATGTATCCCTTCTCACGCATATAGCTTCATTATTTTTGATGTCACGCGGGCCGATCTCAATTCTTAATGGTACACCCTTAAGTTCCCAGTCATAAAACTTGAATCCAGGAGTGTAATCTTCTCTCAAATCTATATTTACTCTATATCGTTTCTTAAGCCTATTGTACAATTTTTTGGATTCTTTTATTACGTTCTCTTTATCTTCACTGATGATTGGAATGATGATGATCTGTGTTGGCGCAATCTCTGGAGGAAGGATAAGTCCATGATCATCACCGTGTATGCCAACAAGTGCACCTAATATCCTTTCACTTATTCCAAATGTAGTTTGATTGACATATTCTTGAACACCATTTTCATTGTTGTATTTGATGTCATAAGCTTTTGCAAAATTGTCTGAATACTGGTGTATTGTCCCTATCTGGAGAGCTCTGCCATTAGGCATTATCGTGTCTGCACCTAGAGAATAAAATGCGCCGGGAAACTTGTCCCAGTCAGGTCTCTTATTAATGATATACGGTATTGCGAGCTTATCACATATCTTTTTCCAGATTTCCAGATCTTCTTTTATCTGTTTTTCAGAGTCTTTAAAATTTTTGTGTGCGGTATGCGCCTCAAAAAAGTGTATTTCACGAACTCGCATAAATGTTCTCGTTTGTTTGGTTTCGTACCTGAAAACATTTACGATCTGGTAGTATTTAAGAGGCAAATCAGCATGTGTACGGATCCAGAGAGAAAACATATGGTACATTGCTGTTTCGCTGGTGGGTCTTAATATCAATGGTATGTCCAACCGGTCATCGCCAGCTCGCTCTACCCAGAACACTTGCTTTGTAAATCCTTTTATATGTTCCTCTTCCCTGTCAAATTGATCTTTAGGTATTAACAATGGGAAATTCAATTCCTGATGCCCATAATTGTTAAAAACTAGACGGTAATATGAATCTATATTCTGCATTATAGCCAAACCGTATGGCATCCATATGTCCATTCCTTTCACTGGATATCTCTTATCAGCAAGTTTACTAAGTTCTATAACTTCGTTGTACCAATCATTAAATTGAGATTTTTTAAACTCCATAATCAGGTATAAATTGTTTTTATATTTAAGTTTTTAAATGAATATAGAAAAATTGTGTCTTCTCTTTAAAAATGCTAAAAAAACTTTATTACATTTCCTCTGCAATTTTATGATCGATAAAAAAACATTTTTTAATACCAAAATATAAAAAGGGGAGGAGGGGCGTCAGCGTGATTAATGATTGACTAATTGCATGAGAGTGCAAATCGCTATATAAATATTTCTATTAGTTTATTCTTCATATATATAATTTACTCAACCTGCTTCTTAATGCTATTGGCTAGTGATAATCCAATGCCAGGTATTCTCGCCAGATCTTCAACACTGGCATTTTTGATTGCCTGCAAGTCTATGAACCCTGCATCGTACAGCCTTCTTGCTCTAACTCTCCCAACTCCCTTTATTTCAGTTAATGGGATTAATTCCCGTGATGTCCCGTATTTTACTCGCTCCCACAGTTCTTTTACATTTTCTAAATGTTTATATCTTTCAACCCTGCCAAGCTCTAGATAAGAGTATAGTAACCATTCTGCAATTTCAACTTTTGAATGTATGTCACCGGGTCCTATCACATATCTGTATATTATCTGATCAATGCTTAGTTCATTGATCCAGTCTGATAACATTAACGCAGTCTTTAAAGAGTTATAATCTATTTCTCTATCCTTAAAAAACTCGCATTTTTCTTCTATCTTCTTGTTTTTTATAAAATCCAAACCTTCTATTTCTGTCTTTTTGCAGAATAATGGGATCATTTCCAAGCTATCTGATATAGTGTATAATACACTTAACTGATCATAGTTATAATCGAAAGAATCTCTATACAAAAGTGCTGTATCTGGACTTATGTAAAGATCAGAAACTTTCTTGCCAAATACTGTGGCCTTTATGATCCTTTTGTTTTCAATGAACCCATGCTCTTCCAAAAAACTCAATAATTCAGAAATATGTGACTCTAGTACCTTGACATCCTCACTGAGCCCATAAAAACTCTTTCTAAAAAAATCATAAATTTCAAGCTCTGTCTTTACCATCCCTGATGATATCAATCCTAATAGGTTATTTTTCAATGTGGTCATATCTCCTAAATATGACTCTATTTCCTCTATTTCCTCTAGTTCTTCAAAATCTAGGTCGCTTTTTTTGGAAACTATTATTGCCTCTCCATATTTATCATATTTTGGCCTTCCAGCTCTGCCTAACATCTGTTTTAATTCTATGTAAGGAATCCTTACTGATCTCCCGCCATCAAATCTAGTGATGTCTCTAACTATGACTGTTCTTGATGGTAAATTTACCCCCGCTGCAAGCGTAGGCGTTGCAGTTAGTATCTTTATCTTCCTTGCCTTAAACATGTCCTCAATCTCTTTTCTCTGCTTATTAGACAAACCAGCATGATGAAAACAAACACCATAGGATATATTCTCTTTTATTTTTTCATCATAAACATTTTCATCAGTCGGTTCATAAACTACCTTGCTTTTGATATATTTGCTTGCTTTATTCCTTAGCATCTCTGCAAGATTCTCTGCAGCATTTCTAGTATTAACAAATATCAGTACCTGTCCTTCGTTTTCTAGAGCACGACTAACCAAATTCCCAATAACTAACTTGTCTGGTACTACCTCTATCATCTCTCCTGTACCAAATCTCAACAATTCTTCTGCAGGCTCATAGATACCAACTTTCAAAGGTACTGGTCTGAATTCACTATATATATACTCCGCATTGAGCCACTTTGCAAGCTCTTTATAATTTTTTATGGTGGCAGATAATGCAATTAGTTGAGCATTTGTATTAAGTGATTTTATTTTCGTTAAAATCATTTCTAATGTTGGCCCCCTATCCGGATCTTTTAACAGATGTATTTCATCAATCACTATAACTCCAAGATCGTAAAGATAGTTAAAATCATGACGAATCAACGAATCAAATTTTTCAGACGTGGCTACCACTACATCTGCATCTTTAACACTGTTAGTAGATGAATCGTAGTTACCAATTGCTAGTTTTACATTTAATCCTATCGCCTCAAATTTTTTGAGATCCTCATATTTTTCAGATGCTAGTGCTCTCAATGGAACTACATAAATAGACTTCATACCTCTCAAAAATCCACGCAATATTGCTAAATAGGCTAAAAGACTCTTGCCACTTGCTGTCGGTATTGCAACCACTAAATTTTTGCCTTCAAAAATTTTAGGCACGGCATCTACTTGAGGAGGATAAAGCTCATTTAAACCCTCTTTTTTGAATATCTCCAGAATATTATCCGGTAAGTCTATTTCATCAATTTTCATATTATTTACTGCTATTTTGCGTTTTTCATGTTTTTAACGCCATTGTTGATTTATATGCATTTGAAATACTCTTCTTTACTAATTCATCAGCTACGTTAATTAATCGATTTAGTTTCGTCTCTGCAACCCTGCTCTCCCTAAATGATTCTATATATTGCACTGAATCATTACTAAAATACCAGTTATCCATTACTACTGTGCTAAATTTCAAATTGTTATCTAAACACTTTTTGATGTTATCTTTTTGATTCTCTATTTTTGATCTGTATTTCTCTGTGCTGTTATTTTTTTTGTAAGGTGTTAATATTATTGGATATATTCCATAGCCCTCCGAATAAACAGAATTAACTAGCTGCAAACCAAATACTTGCTTTCCTTTTGAATGATCAAAATACCAACCTGTCATATCTATCTTCTTTCCTTCTATCAAAAAGGTTTACTTGACAATGACCTAAACCTTTTTGAGAATATTAATTTTATGCTTTCCTGTCTTCTCAATGACCAGGTTATGATTTTTGTTAACCATGTTAACAGCCATCTTTGAAAGTTATAATCTCTTTGATGCTTAAATTTTGCGGGTATAACCCAATACTCTCTATCCCGCCTCTAAATGCTTCGGAAATTGCTTTTTTCATTATGTTGTGTGTCGCATTCAGATATGCAATTGATGAGTATCTGAAAGTGAGATTACACACTACTAAAAAGTATCTTTTCACTACAAAAATAGGAAAGATGAGGTATGACTATTTCAGAAGCCTCTGCGAACGTATATCCTTAAAAGCTGAGGTCAAGTTTCACCTGCATATGGCCAGGCATACCTATGCCACAGAATTATTGAAAAAAGGACTGTCTGTCTATTATGTTGCTCTATTATTAGGCATAGAAACCTGTCTAGTACGCAGATCTATCTGCATCCATCTCGAGATGACGCCATAAACGAGGTGAGAAAATCGAACTTTTTTCTGACAGTACAAAAACTAGTGGATCTGGATGGTGTGGACCGGTCGGTATTTGATTAAAGTTTTAAGGGGATACTAAAAATAAGGATCTATTACCTAAAATAAAGCAATAAAATATTTTGAATTACACTTAGACCTGATTCTTATCCATTAATGGAAATTCCAGGTTATTATTTGAGTTTATAGGTTTCCGTCTTTTAAGCTTTCACAGAGTTTTTCCATGTTGACCATTTCTATCGATTACCCTGATGTAGGAGAAATACAATACTAAAATTATTACATACAGCGGAATGAAAAGCAAAACATCGATACCAGAATTCAGCAAGTTTGTAAAATTACCTATTTTTCTAAAGTAAAGTGCAAAATACGATACTATAGAAATAAGAGAATATACGAGAAGGGCATAAATACCCGCTTTCAAAAGGATTTTTTCAGAGTTTATCATAATTCTCACTTCCTATAATATTTATCCTTTGTGTTCTGCCAGAGTTTGTCCATCTTTCTCTGATAAGCACCACTTTTTACATCTTTATATTGAAAAATGACCGTTATGATGAAGAGTATGAAAATCAAAGGAATTGTAATGAAAGCAAGTATATGTGAATGCAATATAAACACAGAAATTAGTCCAAAGGCAAGTACAACTACAAATGCAATGAAAAATCCTATCTTTACAGGACTAACATCTTCACCTAGTTTATCTTTCATTTTATCACCAAGCTATTCTAACATGCTTAACAAACATTTTATTTCTTCTCTTTGTGGAATATATCACTGCCTCTCCTTTGCAACTTTCCGCTTCTAGCCCCCAGTATTAAGCCTATTGTCAACAAGATTAAGGAGACTAGGAAAGCAAGACCTCCGTACAGAAAACAGTAAGCTAAGACTGTTCCATTGGTATGGGATATAGAACCAATTGCCAGCACGATCAAAGATACGATAAACATGAACGTACCAATTGTCATTGTCCGGTTTACTGGATGAAATCTAACCATTTTACCACTTCATTTATAAGCATTCTTAAATTTCTTAATGAAATCGAGCATCTGCTCCTCTTTTGAACCGTGCTTTCCGATGTACTTATAAAAGCCTTCATCATCCAATTCACCATTTAGGTATTTATTAGCGGCTTCGTTAAGTCTTCTTGAATATTTTGTTGTTCCATAGGGCTTTCTAATGAAGAGATTACTGTATTCTACAGTTTTTCCGTCGGGTGATTTTACTGCACCTGGAAGTTCAGAGAGGATATCATGGTCAGTTTTCCATGTTCTGGTTCCTTGTATTCTGTTTTGTCTCAGGACCCTTGTAAATCCTCCAGAGCCCAAAATCCCCATTGCAGTGTTTATTCCGTAATCCCGTGCCTTAAATACACCATACAGGAAAGTTGATAGACCTATTCCAAATGGTATAAAGAATCCAATATAAGATCCAAAGAAACTGTAAATTAAGATTCGTGGGTATCTGAGAGCGAACACGGTGTCAACAACCATAATTGCGATGCCTAAACCTATATAAACCAACCTATACCTCATAGAAAGACACCTTCTTATGTGTGAGTATAGCTATTCAAATGTATCACAGAGAGCACCCCGTTGCTTTCTCACATATATAATCAGCACCTAATTCGCAAGCCACATGGACACCGATATCTATTATTGTCTGAAGAACAACATCGCAGATAGATGCCACAACCCCAAAACAGACAACATAAACTATAGGGTCCTCAATGAATTCTAGGCAAACAATAGCTGATGCTTCTTCACAAGCCAAATCTTCTGAAACTCCATCAGCAAGAATGGTACAAAGCACAGTTCCAAGTGCGTGGCAAATAAGGCATTCAATAGCGTTTGGGTCTGATTTCACGTTTGAAAGAGCAACATTCTTGTTTGTGATAGTAACTTTGCCATCTGAGCTCAACCCACTTCCTTCAACATGAACAATTTTTTTGCCACTGATAGTGTCAACATACTTTGTCTTGAACTTGTTTGTTATTGTTTTCCCGTTGTGTTGTATTATGTATGTAATTGAAGCGTTTGATGAAGTTTCTCCCTCAATGATATATTTCCAGTTGAGGATTGCCGCAGGGCCTTCCTTAAATTGCACAACAGTAACTCCCTCAGTTGCTTTAGCTTTCCCGAGCTCATAGGTCTCTGTATGTGGTACACTTATCTTGGTTATTTTCCTTCCCTTTGAATCAAAACAATTACTGCAAGTCATACAATATAAATATGACTATTTTATATATAAATTTTTACATACACTTTCTTGTATCGGAAAATGTCAAAGAAATTGAAATAAAACCTGCGTTTTATTGCTTAAATCGTTTTCAATATAAATATTACCGACAAGCATAAAATCAAATAAAAATCGGATCAAACGGCTTATATTCAAGTTACACACTTTTCGACAAAGGGCCTTATAAAGGAATTTTGCTCTATCTTAGCTTAGTAAACCATACTTGCTTATTTCTGTGCTTAATAATAAACCATAGACCTCCAAAAGTAAATAAGCCTAATAAGAATGGATATCTTTTCGTGTCCATTTTAAATACGGTATATACTAATAAGCTAATCGTTAGTTCTAACCACAGAATTCTAAGGAAAATTGAATAAAGTGGTAAGTTGTTTGTTCCAATATTGTATTGATAAAAAAATCCCAGGGAAATGAAAGAAATGAGGATGATAACGAAACGTTCCACGAGGTTCATACAATCACCAAAAGTTAACATGCACACATTTTGGTGCATACGTATGATCCGCCCAAAGCTTCACTCTGACGGATTTTGATACAATTCTCTAAACAGGCTTTCCTTCAATCTACTTTCCTATGTAGTAATAGACCTTCTGCCTTGTTTGTCCATTCTCAAATATAGATTCTACCTTTTCAAGTTGTGTTCCTGAATGTTTCTTTATCTTCCAAATAAAGGACATGATGTATACTCAATACATAATATATTGATAAGACTATATCAAATTATAAGGAATGATAAGCCCACGTAGAATGGTATATAAAAAGTGGTCAAAATATATGCAATCGATAACTGTTATAATTTTTACACTCTAGATAATCATTTTAAGATATTCAAAGAATCTAGACTTAAATTATTCCAATAATTACTAAATGGACCGGTCGGGATTTGAACCCGAGGCCTTTTGCTTGCGAAGCAAACGATCTACCAGCTGATCTACCGGCCCTATAAAATCTCTAAAATCAATAATATTAATTAACTTTTTCAATCATTTTGCCTATTTTTATATTTACAATAGTGATGAATTCCTCTTCTCTACCACGTGGAATAGATGCACCTGCTGCAACGTTATGACCACCACCATAACCACCTACTTGTTTTGCGGCATAGCTCATTACCTCTGAAAGATCTAAACCCCTATCTACCATTCCTCTAGGAGCTCTTACAGATACTTTGATCATTCCGTTATCTGTCTCTGCAAATCCTATTATAGGGATGTCAGGATCAGCAATGCCTGAAGAGAGTGCCATTGATGCAACAGTTCCCACTACTGTTTCTGGTATGTTATTGCCTGCATGAAAATATTGTACTTTTTCAAGTTTTACTATACCTACATCTTTTACTACATTTATACTGTCTACTATTGTCTTTCTGTGCCTATTCAGCAACGTGATGGCTTTTTTGTAGTATTCCTCCCGATCTCCTAATGCAACGTTAAGACCTATCTCTGCCTGGTCATACCTCCCGCATGAGTTTAATAAGGTAGCATACTCTTTTGCATCCCTGAGCGGGGTACCTGAATTCTCTTTAGATAAAATATATACTTCTCCTATCAACCTCTCTACTGTTAAAGATCCATACCCCATCTTTAACAATAATATCGCTAATTCAGATAAAACTTTTCTTTTATCTTCAATTGATATATCTATCCAACGAACCCAGTTCTCATTATTTTTTAAAGGTATGTTTAATTTTTCTAAAAACTGAATAGCTCCATTCTGATCATTGGATATTGTTGGAATGACTGGATCCATACTGTACTGCAACATCTTATATATAGGTCTTGTTTCTTTACCAAAAAACCTGGCATCAATAAAGTAATCAATATATCCGTGATCCTTCCCTTCTTTCAATATAATTCTATTTGTTCCTGTTAAACGAGAATATACAGTATCTTGTAGATCTCCCACCGCCCCTACTATAGCCATGGCAGACATCTCTACATTTTTTTTGTCCATTTCTCTGGCAATAAGATATGTTGTTCCGGCTCCGCTTATGTCAGTTGCACCGTTTTTACCAAATAAGTGGGGGTTTAAATGCAATATTTCAGTCCGTTCAATTTCTTCAAAAAATGTTTTCAGGTCTTTTCTTTTTTCTCTTGGAACTTCAATGCTTAATTGACTTGGCGCATGGTGATCTGTAACTACGGCATTTATACCGCCAAGAAGATGGATGCTTCCACTTCCCAAGTCTGTGATCCAGACCATTGGTGCGTTTTCATTTTTCAATTTCTCAATGATAGCATTGTCAAACTGTTTTACGAACTGAACGTCATATTCAATATTTGCATTCTGTAAAGCTTTTACAGCAATGCTTGCCGCACAGATACCATCTGCGTCAATATGCGATACAACTTTCACTTTTTTCTCTTTTTTTATCTGCTCAGCAATGTATTTTGCTCTGCTTAAAAATTCATTCACATCTCCCATATAACTATCCACGTTTAAACAATTTTCGGAAAGACTATAAATATCAGACAAAATTTATGAAAAAGGATATTGCTCTTTTATTTAAGAAAAGTATTTATTATTAATATTATTTCTCTATATAAAAAAGGTGAATTTAATGAGTATTGAGTTTTGTACTTCATGCGGTAAAGGATTGGTAGGCGAAGGAACTACTGTATTTAAATGCCCAAACTGTGGAGAAGCAGAAATAGGGAGATGCAAAAACTGCAGAGAAATGGGTGTGCCTTACACATGCCCTCACTGTGGCTTTGTAGGTCCTTGAAAAGGTGTGACTTTAATATGGCAAATGTATCAATAATAATCAAGATAATGCCTGAAAATGTAGAGGATGATATTCAAGATCTAAAAAATAGAATCATTCAAACTTTAGAACCTGTTGTAAAGATAAGGGGTGTTCAAGTAAGGCCTATTGCATATGGATTAAATGCAATAAATATCGCTCTAATAACAAAAGATGAGGATGGTGCATCTGATAAGTTAGAGCAGATAATAAGGGGTATCAAAGGAGTTGGAGATGTGGAGATTGAAGATATGACCCTAATCTAAATTTTTTTAGAGTATTCTACTAACTTCTCTATTCTAGACGCTGTACTTGGATGTGTTGAAAAAATAGATACAAATCGTTCTCCTCTGAACGGATTAACTATGAACATACTGGCAGTAGCTGGATTTCCTTTCTTCAAAGGTTTCCTTGAAACTGAGGCTTCTATTTTACGTAATGCTGAAGCTAGTGCAAGAGGTTTGCCAGATAACTGTGCGCCAGTATAATCTGCTTTGTACTCTCTTTGCCTAGATATAGATAGCTGTAAAAGTGTGGCACCTATGCCGGCTAATGCTAAAACTACGAGCACTAATATATTGTTTCCTTCTTTTTTTCCATTTCCACCAAATAATGATTCGAAAAAGTATACCCTGAACAGGATTGTCAGCGCACCGACAATAGTCGCTGCAACAGTCATCAATAGCATGTCCTTGTTTTTAATATGCCCGAGTTCATGACCTAAAACCCCTTCAAGTTCATCGTCATTTAACATATTTAATATGCCAGATGTTACAACAACAAATGCATGACTCTTATTTCTACCTGTTGCAAATGCGTTAGGAACGTCTGTGGAAACGATGGCGATCTTAGGCATTGTAATATTGGCTTTTAGAGAGAGATCTCTCACAATCCTAAATACCCTCGGATTATCTTGCTCGTCAATTATTTTGGCATGATATGACCACAATACTAACTTAGAACTATAAAAATAGCTGAAAACATTTATGATGATGGATATTCCTAGAAATAAGAGCATGGTAATTATAATATTACCGTATAAATTTCCTATAATATATCCTACAAATACGAAAAGCAAAGTTAACATTATGAATAATCCAACAGTTCTTAGTGTAGAGTTCATGATAGCAGAGGGATAATAAATACTGTATATTAAAATTATTGATTATATTGAATAATATTAAATTAATATCATAAAATAACTACTTTTATGACCAGTGCATTATCAGGTTATTTATCTTTTAAAGTCTTAATTGAAATTTTCTTGCCTGCTCTTCTTGATATTCGGTAATAGATTTTTGTAAAGATTATATTAAATGGGCATTTTTTTGGCATAAATATCTGTATTAGTATTTTATATATTAAGTTACCTGAATTTTTAGACTGTTATAAAAATATAGTGCGGAGGGCCGGATTTGAACCGGCGAACTCCTATGAGACAAGACCCTGAATCTTGCACCTTTAACCTAGCTCGGCAACCTCCGCATATTTATAGACTTTTTAATACGACTGTAAGAATACAAAGATGTTTATTGATTTTTCGTTTTTATGACCTTATCAACTTTTGTTGATACAATAAGTGGTATTTAATGAAACATCAATCTTTTTGAATCTATGCTTGAATAACCATGACTGCAAGGATAAATCTTATTTATAAACCATGCTATTAAAAATAGAATCTGTAAATTATTAATACTATAATGCAATCCACTATTGTGATGATAAAATTACTCATAACAATAAAACTAAAAGAAGGAGTAGAGGATCCAGAAGGATTAGCTATTACAAAAACATTAAATATTCTAAATTTTAAAAATGTTAAAAAAACTAGCGTATATAAAGAGTATGAAATATTATTAGATCATGATGACGTATCAGATGCAAAAAAAGATGCTGAACAAATGTGTAAAAGATTATTAGCAAATCCTGTAATACATGACTATTCAATAAGTATTGAGAGAGTATAATTGAATATGCTTAAGAAATTAGATTATCCGTTTGAGATTTACGAGATACATATCAGATCTTTGAGTGATGAAGAGCTATTAAGATTAAATGAGCTGATGAATCTAGGATTGAATTACGAGGAATTGCATCGGCTGAGGACCTATTTCAAAGATCTCGAGAGAGACCCAACAGACGTTGAGCTGCAGGCTATAGCACAGGCATGGAGCGAACATTGTTGTTATAAGTCTTCAAAAAACCTGCTTAAAAAATATATTTTTGGTATTGATGCACCTCAAAACATAGTAGTTATACAGGATGATGCGGCAGTGGTAGAATTTGATAAAACACACGCGTACGTTTTTAAGATGGAGTCACATAATCACCCCAGTTTTGTAGAACCATATGGTGGAGCTGCTACTGGCGTTGGAGGAATAATCAGAGATGTTTTAAACATGGGTGCAAAACCAATTGCCCTGGTAGATCCGCTCTTTTTTGGGCCCTTGGATTATCCGTATGAAAAATTAAAAGAAGGAGTGAAGCATCCAATCTATTTGTTTAATGGAGTTGTAGCTGGAATAAGAGATTATGGTAACCGAGTGGGAATACCTACTATCGGAGGAATGACATATTTTCATAGCTCTTTTTTAAATAACATTCTTGTAAATGTAGGGTGTATAGGTATTGCAAAAAAAACAGATATCGTGAGAAGCAGGATAGATAAAGTCGGGTATAATCTAATACTTGTGGGTGGTAAAACAGGCAGAGATGGAATACATGGAGTAAATTTTGCATCTAAAGTTTTAAGTAATAAAAGTGAGTCTGAAAAAACTGCGGTACAGTTAGGTAATCCTATAATAAAAGAGCCCTTGATAAAAGCGGTACTGGAAGCAAATAGTAAAAAATTGATCACCGGAATGAAGGATCTCGGCGGTGGCGGGTTGTCTTCTGTAATAGGAGAGATGTGTTTAGCAGGGGGTGTTGGTGCTAATGTATATCTGGATCGAGTTCCTTTAAAAGAACCGAATATGGCTCCATGGGAGATATGGGTAAGTGAGTCTCAGGAAAGATTGATGTTGGCGGTATCAGAGAAAAATACAAAAAAGGTCTTAGATATATTCAGTTTATGGGATGTTGAAGCGACAGTAATTGGTAAAACCATAGATTCTGAAAGACTGAATATATATTATAGCAGCATCAAAATCTTAGACTTGGATCTCGTTTTTTTAACTTCTGGGCCTTTATACTGCAGGCCCTCTATTGTAAAATATCCAGCGCAGGAAAAAGTAGAAATGCTTCCTTCAGAAACAAACTATAAAGATTCTTTTCTTAAGTTATTATCGAGTTCCAACATTGCAAGTAAAGAGTTTATAATCAGGCAGTATGATCATGAAGTAAAGGGTAGAACTGTTATCAAGCCTCTGCAGGGTAAAATTGGCATGGAAACACATGGAGATGCAGCAGTATTAAAACCGCTGGATCACTCAAATAAAGGATTAGCTGTTACCACCGATGTTAACCCAAGACTTACAGAGCTAGATCCATACTGGGGAAGTATAGCCGCAGTAGATGAAGCAGTCAGAAATTTGGTTTCTGTGGGTGCCAGGCCACATTCTTTTGCAGATAATTTAAATTTTGGCAATCCTGAAGATCCTGTGGTAATGGGGCAGCTGGAAGAGTCAGTAAGAGGGCTAGGGGATATTGCAAGATTTTTAAAGATTCCTTATGTTTCAGGAAATGTGAGTTTGTACAATGCAAATTTTGGGGTATCCATCGTTCCCACGCCTACAATAATGGCTATTGGAATAGTGGAAAATATAAAATATTGTTTGACCTCAGATCTAAAAGATGATGGAAATTTATTATATGTTATAGGTGCTACAAAAGCAGAGATGGGTGGCAGTGAATACTATGCCTTGAGGCAGATAAAAAGTACAAATATTCCAAAGAGCAATTTTAAAAATTTAAGAGATAGCATAGATAAGATGCTAGTAGCATCGAATAAAAAAGTGATCAGAAGCGCCCATGATATTTCGCAGGGCGGGCTAGCTATAGCAATTGCGGAAATGGCTATTGGCGGAAATATTGGGGCAAAGATTAACTTAAAACCTCTTGGAATATTGAGAACTGATTTCAAACTTTTTTCAGAAAGCAACACAAGATGGATCGTTGAAGTAGAACCTAAAAATGAAACAATATTCTTAAAAATTATGGATGGTTTAGATATATACAATATAGGCACTGTTGGAGGGGACAGATTAATCGTTGAAGATGGATCCAGAAAAGTATTTTCTGTATCGCTCAAAACTATTAGAGAATATTTCAAGAAGTTTCCGTAAAAATTTAAAACTATGGAGGAGAGACTAATGGCCGGATCAGTTGATATACCTGAAAAGTTAGGGGTTAGAACAATAATTGGACCTTTCGATTTAAATCAGATGATGCGCATTGCAATATATTTATTGATAGTTGCTGTTTTGACTATCTTTTTATCTATTTATCTTATAATTTTATCTTTAATTACTGTATTTGCTGTTTATTTTAAAATAGAGAATGAAGATTCTGATCTTTATTTTTTTAAGTATTTGAGATATAAATTCAGTAAAAAAATATATATTGACAATGATTTTAAAAAGCTTATAGAAATTTATGATATAAAAGAGAATATTGTTTATTTGGGGGGTTTATACTTGTTAATTATCGAAACTACTGGCTTAAATCTTAAATTCTACAGTGAAGAAGAACAGAAAAAGGTATATTTAGAGTTTATAAATATCTTAAACGGAATAGACTTTGATTTTGATATAAAGATAATAGCTTCTAAATTTGACTGTGACCATTACCTACATATTTCTGAAAAATTTGAAGAGGCAGGAAATCAATATATAACACTTGTAAAGTCATTATATACAGAGCAAGTGCTGTATAAGTATTACATAATATTAAAGCAGAATAGTTTAGAGCTCAGCACTGTTTCTAAAGATGAACGATTAGAAAAAGTAAGTATTATATTGAACAACAGAGCTGAACAGATAATAAACGCACTAAAAAACATAAAAATCGATTGCAATATCCTTAACGGTTCTGAAATTTTGGACTTTTATAGCCTTATAAATGAAGGTGTATAGAACTTATGAAATTTATCAATTCAGACAATCTGGGGCTGGTATTCTTTATTCTAACTTTTCTAAGTGGAATATATACTTTATTTAACAGTTCTATGTTCGGTCTTACTTTGCTACTATTATTATTAGACTTTGTATATTATCTCAGAAATTATAATCTTAAAAAATGGATATTTGTTTCAGCACTATTGTTTATAATATTTATAATTATTCTGGATCCCTATCACACTTGCTGGTTTTTCAGTTCGATTACTAGTATTATTCTTATTGTAGACTTTGAAAAAGTGGAGGTAAATGACAAATATCAAAAAAGGATTTTGACAAATAAAAAGATTGTTTTCGAAAAGGACCATTACCTTTTTCATGACCTTTTTATCCAGCCACTAATTATAGCAAAATGGCCAAAAAACTTAGTTTATGGATTTTTTTCAGAGTTTGTGAATGCAGACATGCCAACAAATATCTCGATAGCCTGTGAGCATGTTCCTTCTAACAAATTATTAACAATGTTAGAAGTCGAATCTGAAACCATTGAAACAGAATTGGTGAATGTAAGACAAAAAAACAGGGCTAGATATATGGATCTGAAGCTAAAGTATGAAAGTTCTAAAAGTTTGCAAAATTATATAGTATCTGGTAAAGGAACAGTATACAGAGTAACCTTAATATTCTATCCTATAGCAAAAGATTATAAAAATATGCGAAAAAATGCAGATTTTATAAAAAATAAGTTACAGAAATCTCTGTTTAAACCAGCATTCTCTAAATATTTACAAAAACAGGCATTTTTGGCATTTTTAAGTTCTGGCACCAGGAATTATAAAGATGACAAATATATCCAGTCACAAGCACTTGCAACTATGTTCCCATTTTTAACAGACCTGATTGCTATGAAAGATGGCATTTTTTGGGGTATGAACGATGTAAATAACAGCCCAATATTTATAAATCGATGGTATTTTCCATCAAGTCATATGCTTGTTACAGGCACCACAGGTTTTGGCAAATCATATTTTGTGAAAACACAGATATTGAGAGAATTGTTGCATCATCCAGATACAAAAATTTACATAATAGACCCGATGAATGAGTTTGTGGATCTTGCTAATGCCATGAAAGGTACAGTGATAGATGTTGGTAAAACAGTAATTAATCCTTTCGATCTTTTTGATTCTACAATTCCTAACAAAATATCCAGGCTGAAACTGTTATTTAGTTCAATATTTGAATTTGATAAAAATGATTTGGCAATACTTGATGTTTATCTTAATAGATTATATCAGGAAAGTAAGAGCCCTAAATTTAAAGATTTTATTGAGTTATTGAATGAAAGCAAACTAAGTATTTTATTTTCAAGTTTTTTGGAAGGATCATTAAAAAATTTGAATAACGACACAACTATTAATTTAAACAATAATTTTACTGTTTTTAACATTAAAGATGTAAATGAAGATCTTCTGATGTTCTATGTTCTTTTGACCGTAGAATATCTTTACAACCAGATCTCCAAAGATTACTCGGCTAAGATACTTGTTATTGACGAAGTATGGAAGTTGCTTAAAAATAAGTCTGCAGCAATGCTATTAGAACAGCTGGTGAGACATGTCAGACGCTGGAAATGCTCTGTAATATTAATATCACAGAAAGCGGATGACTTTTTAGAGTATGAAGAAGGACGGACAATAGCACAGAATGCTGTGTTTCATGTGCTGTTTAAACATAATCAGATCACCCAGAACATGAAGGCATTTTATAAACTGAGCGATAAAGAGGAAGAACTTATACTTAGCAACATCAATCCAAAGTATCAAGGATATTCGAGAGCTTATTTAATTGCTGGATCTGTAAAAGTGCCAATTAGAATATACAGTACTGACTTTGAAAACAATATCATTACCACTAATCCGGATGAAATAAAAAACAGGACTAGAGTATAGGCACAAACTTGTAAAATTCCTTATCGTTTGATTCTATCGCATACATATTTGTCTTTGGTTCTATTCCATATATACATAGCGTATTATTTATAGAAACTACCTTAACATGCGTGCTTGCCATGTTCACTATTTGATCTTTGATTTCACTTCCT
Organism: Thermoplasmata archaeon; assembly: GCA_038729465.1. Lineage (NCBI taxonomy): Archaea > Methanobacteriati > Thermoplasmatota > Thermoplasmata > Thermoplasmata archaeon. The sequence continues at coordinate 137,044 of JAVYRZ010000001.1, read as the reverse complement.
GGCAACAATAATCCAATCCCAATGTCTTTGTTGTCTATTATATTATTTACGAAATTTACTACCTCTTGAATTGCCACGGGCCCTCTATATCTTTCGATTGTGTCAAATGCCAAATAATAAAACAAAGGAGAACCAAACTTCTTAAGATTGGTTATTCCTTCCTGTATCAATTTTATTGATGTTTCCCTACTAGCACTACCAAGTGGAATTATATATTTTTTATCACTGCTGGATTTGGAATAGTCTATAAAAATTGCGTGTGTATCTACCACCGTCTTATTGCCCATATATATACTATACCTATTTCTAACTTCTTCAATTGATGTTCCAAGTGCCAAAACTACCATTATACCTCTATCTAAAAAGCCAACGTTGGACAGAATTGGCATAGTTAAAAAATGATGTTCCTGTCCCACATTTTCGCCTATCTCTATCAAATTAAAAGTGCCAAAACTGAAACCACCACCTAAAATAGTATCCAGATCTTTAACACCGGTGCTAAAATATCTATCTGTTGGAGGGATCGGAGTAGTAAAACGTTTGTTTAAGTCAAACACTATTTTTGGAGCCAATATTTTGAATTTCCCTCCATTTAAAGTAAATAAGTATTTTTTAAAGTTCGTGCTGATCCCTCTCAATTTATCTAAAGATAAACTCCTTATTCTGCGCCCTTCATACAGATATTGTTCCAAAAATATTACACCATCTGCTATATACTCTAACTTATCTGATCGCTCCTTTTCTAAAATAAATATGATGTTTGTATTCCCGCCCTCGACTAGATCTTTTACGAGTGTGTATACTAGATCTTCTTCATTGATTCGGTATTTGCTTGCCAATCCTTCTATACTATCAATCACCATCATTGTTCTGCCTGGAAGATTATTATCTACCTCATTATAAATACGCTTTAGCTCTGGGATCTTAAGATCTTTAAAATATTTGTTGTATAATACCCTTGATACTTTGTTAGGCTCTTCTCTATATATATTTCTAACTAGGGCTCTTGCAGCCTCTACATGCTCTGGTTCTATTTCTGGCTCTGCTATCTTTAAGCTATCCAAAAATAGCCTGCCAGCATCTATTATCTTAGTCTTCTCTTCAAGCTCTTTTATCCATGAAAACTGTTGATATAGCGCTGTATCACCGACTCTGGTTGATAAATAGATGCCTTTATATTTATCCTTAAAAGATTCTAAAATCTGAAGTGCGAAGGTAGTTTTACCCGTACCGGCCGCTCCAACAAGTATTAACGACATTGCTGACTCTGATCCAAAAAACTTATTTAATTCTGGTTCAAGTGGTTCTAACATTTTCATAGCATTGAATAGTTAGCATTTATTAAAATATATATTTTTCTATTCATGCGGTTCTGGAATATAAGTCCTTTTTACTCCCATATCAAAAAAATGTTGTGAAGTCTTCCTATGCATATTTGTGCTGTCGATATTCTATCTTCTCTTTTTTGACTTATGTTCCAGCCAAATTCTCTTTTTTCTACTGAAAATCCTGCTTCTGAATTCTCTCTCTTGAAATACTCTTTTAGATATTTATATTCGGAGATTCTGTTTTAATCGCTATATTTATATAATTGTTTTGTTTTCTTATATATAGTAGGGAATGGCATTCCCGAATATACGCCTGTGGAAATAGAAATTATTTCGAGAGACCTCGAGATAGTTAGGAAATAACGAAGTATATGGTCTATGAAGCAGGAACCTCAAACGCTTTAGCGGAGAGAGGATGTCAGTAGATTTATGATACCATAACCGGCAGGTGAATAATATATGAAAAACATAGATGATCTAGCAAATCAAGCTTTAGAACTAAAAAAGAAAGGATTGAGTGATAAGGAAATTGCTACTGATCTGCATCTCTCTACGAATACTGTAATATGGTTATTATCCAGGGGATTCAAAACTGTAACTGAGAAGCCTAAAGACATAAAAATAGGCTGGAAATCAATAGGAGTATACTCTTCAAGAATAGATAACCTGACAAACATGATGAGTGACATAATCGTGGAAGAGACACAGAGCAAAAGTATAGATGTCGATACAATTGTAGGAATAGCAATAAATGGTATACCATTAGCAACGCTAATATCCTTAACGCTTGATAGAGAACTCGCAGTTTACAGGCCACATCCCACTAGAGAAGATGGTTCGTTTAGCTCAAATTTTGCTTCTATAAAAAACAAGAAAGTGATAATTGTAGATGATGTGGTAAGTACCGGAGAAACCATGAGCAAAGCGATAGAAGATGTACAGAAAAATGGCGGAGAAACAGTTTTAGCAATGGCTATAGTAAACAAAACAGGGAAGGATATAATAAATGGTGTAAAAGTAAGATCTTTGATTCGCGCGCAGTTGTTAGATTAACTTTTCTTTTTTTTGATATAGTCTCCTAAAGTCATGCTTCCTTCTTTTTTAGCACCTACAGCCTTGATGTAATCAACTTTTTCTTTGAGCTTGATGTTCAGTTCTTTTTCAATTTTTTTGATTAGTTTATCATCAGGTTTACTTTCTTGTCTTTCTATTTTTGACAGCAATGTCTTCTTTTCAAGTAACTTTTTTGCCAGATCTTCAATTGTCAATTTTTTTGCTTCTCTGGCTTTCTTAATTCTTGCCCCAAAATCCTCAACTAGAACTTCTGTTGCATCAAGCTCATCTCTTGCCGGTTTATTCACTGTCTTCAAGCGTTGTTGTATTATTTCGGGCGGCAAAAAAGGAAGCTCTTCTGCGGTTGCAGCTTCCACAGGCTTACCAAGCTTTTTACAATCATCACAAACGTTTAATATTGTTGATTCTATGATTATTCTATTCGCTTTTTTTATTTCTTTACCACAAATTTCACAATTCATACTTCCATTACCAAAAAAGATATATACAGAAGATAAATATATTGTTTATTGTTTATGTGAGGTCTTAAGATGGTAAAAGATGAATCTATTACAGATGGAGAATTAGGATTCGATGAAGAAAAAATTGAATTGAGTAGACAGTTAAAGATTACAGAGGATGAAAAAAAGTTTTTAGAGGCAGAATTAAAACGTTTACAAATAGAGCTTGAGCGGACAAAGAGAGAACTTAACCGGATGAGGGCACCGCCTCTTTTGTTAGGATATGTTGAGGATGTTTTAAGCGATAAGAAAGCGGTAGTAAAGAGTACTACTGGACCGTCTTTTGTGGTTGGATTAAGCGAGTTCATAGCTCCTACAAAAGTTAAGGCAGGGGCAAGAGTTGCTTTGAATAAAACTACTTTAGCAGTTATTGGAGTATTACCTGAGAGCTATGATCCTTCAGTGATCGCTGCTGAAATAATTACCAAACCTGGAGTTTCCTATGAAGATATCGGGGGCTTGGAATCACAGATTCTTGAAATAAAAGAAACTGTTGAAACACCACTTTTAAACCCTGATATATATAAAAAAGTGGGAATAGATCCACCAAAAGGTGTGCTGTTAATAGGGCCACCAGGAACTGGCAAAACTTTGCTTGCTAAAGCTGTAGCAAACAATACAAATGCTACGTTCATAAGAACAGTGGGTTCTGAACTTGTAAGAAAATATATAGGAGAAGGTGCAAGATTGGTTCGTGAAATGTTTGATCTTGCAAAAGAGAAGGCTCCTTCAATTTTGTTTATTGATGAGATTGACGCAATTGGTGCAAGAAGACAGGATGCATCTACCTCTGGAGATCGAGAGGTCCAGAGAACTTTGATGCAATTATTGGCAGAAATGGACGGATTTGATCCGTTAGGAAACGTAAAAATAGTTGCTGCCACTAACCGACCTGATATTTTAGACGAGGCCCTGATTAGACCTGGCAGATTTGATAGAATTATAGATATTCCAGCCCCAAATGAAGATGCTCGGGCCCAAATTTTTAAGATTCATACAAAGAAAATGAATTTACAAAACATAGATTTTATGGTTTTAAGCAAAAAAACCAATAATATGTCTGGCGCAGATATAAAAGCGATTTGCACAGAAGCAGGAATGTTTGCTATTCGTGAAAAAAGAGATTATATCACAATGTACGACTTTGAGAAAGCAATTAAAAAAGTATCTACGCAGGAAGAAAATAATAAAAACATAGTATCTGGTCAGATGTTCGCGTGATTGTTTTACATCTCTTCAGGCATATTGAGGCCAAGTAATGATGCACAGTTCTCGATTACGATTTTAAAGGCTCTTACAAGCGCTAACCTTGCATTTTTCAGCTCTGCGGTATCAGCCTTTAATACGGGACAGTCCCTGTAAAACTGATTGAATTGCATTGCCAGATCAAAACTGTATATTGCAATTTTATATGGCTTATACTCTTTAGCGGATATTTCTATTATTTCTGAATATTTTGCTAATAACTTTATCAATTTTAACTCTTGAGGATCTTTTAACAGCGCTGGTTCAAAATCTTTTAAATTTTCTTCTTTGTCTAGTATTGATTTTGCCCGCACATATGTATATAAAATAAAAGGTGCAGAGTCACCTTCAAAGTTCAAAGCTTCTTGCCAGTCGAAAACTATGCCTTTTTCATTCTGTACCTTTATTATATTATATCTTACCGCACTTGTACCAATTTTAAATGCTATATTATCCAATAGTTCTGTAGGTACCTCTCTCCTTTTTTCAATCTCTTCTTTAGCTTTTTGAACCGCCTCATCTATCAAGTCATCCAGATATATCACCTTACCTTTTCTAGTGCTCATTCTTCCTTCTGGCAAAGATACAAAAGAGTAAAAAATAGGCACAATATTTAGATCGGGCTCAATCTTTTTTAAAATTTTCATTATAGTTTCTGCATGGGCTTTATGATCTTCTCCTAATACATCAATTAAAAACTTTGATTCTCTGGCCTTTATAAGATGATATGCTATGTCTCGAGTTAAGTATAATGAAGTTCCATCTGCTCTGAACAAATATACTTTCTCTTTGCCTTCTAACTCAGGAATATCAATATATTTGGCGCCTGCCTCATCTTTTATATATGGCTTTAATCTATCTTTTATATCTTTCACATATCCTTCCAAAATTAGATCAGATTCATAAAAAAATAGATCATAGCTTACATTCAGTTTTTTTACTGTTTCTTCTATGCCATTCAAAATTCTAGAGATGTATTTCCTGGAATATTGTATTAGCTCTAGATCTCCTGCCTCAAATTTTTCTACTAATTCACTAACATTTAATTCTTTTTTTTCAGATTCTGATGCTTTTTGATAATACTTAACCAGTATTCTGTCCTGCTTCCCTGGCTCTTCCTTTATCATAAATTCCTTAATACCCCAGATCAGGGTAGCAGCCTGTTTGCCAATATCATTCACAAAATAATGAATTATCACAGTATATCCATACTTTTTCAATATTCTACCAAGCGTGTCTCCGATTATAGTGTTTCTAGCTCGCCCAATATGCAATGGACCTGTTGGATTTGCGCTTGTATGCTCTAGTATTATTATTTCATTTTTTTTATCAAACGTGCCATAATCCATATTGTCCTTTAAAATTGTTTCAATTGTGATTTTATTGATGTGAGTACTGTTTATATAAAAATTAATATATGGCCCTACTGCTATAACTTTCTCAAAAAGATCATCTTTTATATTAACGATCTCAGAACTAACGTATTTTATATCTTTTTTTAATATCTTAGCTAGTTCAAAGCAAGGAAAAGATAAATCTCCATAGCCTTCTTTGGCATCTATAATCATCGCATTGTAGTTAATTCCATATAGTGCCTTTATTTTATTTTCTACAATCTGCCTCGCTCTGTTCTTATACAATTTAATAATATCCATGATAGATAGATTAATCAAATGATTTTATTTAAAGCTTTTTAATTAAAACTTTACACATTAATAATTGCATTAGTATATAATGCAAAAAAGATATTATAGAAGAATTTATTAATACTAATCAATATACTCCTTAAATCTCTATCGGTGATTTGAAATATGCCATTGCTTAAAAGAAAAAGTACCGCTTCGAGTCTTTTAAAATCGGTCAACAATATGTACAATGACGCAAAAGATTATGAACAATCCAATCCTGAAAAAGCAAAGTTGACATACAAAAAAATATTGCCGACAATCGCGGAATTTGATAATGTTGAGGATTTAAATCAAAATGCTTTAAAAATATCAGAAATATTAACAGATGTAGGTATTGCCTTAGTTAGGTTAGATGACAAAGATGCATCTATTGACTATTTTGAAAAAGCTAAGTCTTTAGACCCTAAAAATGCAGAGGCATGGTTTAACCTTGGTAAAGTATTAGTAAGCCAAAACAGACAGCTACCCTATGCCCTAATATGTTTAAAAGAAGCTTTTAATAATAATCCTGATAACATAAATGCAAAGATACTTTTAGCAGATATTTATAGGATTCAGGGAGAGAAGGACAAAGCATTAGAAATTTATAAAGAGATTATTAACAAGGTAGAGGACAGATTAGAAATAATAAATAAGATCTTAAAACTGGATGAAAACAATAAAGATGCGCTATTAGAAAAAGTAGAATATTTAAAGTCTAAAGGCAAATTGGATGAGTTGCCTGAGATATACAAAAAGTTAGCTATAATCGATAAAGACGAAAAATATATAGACGAGGGATTAAAACTTTATCCAGATAATCAGGCTTTGCTCATAGAAAAGGCAATATTCCTGATAAATGATAAGCTTTATACTTATGCAAAAGATATCATATTAAATATTCTAAACACTGATCCAGAAAATATAGAAGCACTTGATTTAAAGGAAAATTTGGATCAATTAATGAATCCCAATAAAACAGAAATAGAGAGTAACAAAGATAAGCTTGCATCTAACATGTTTGAAAGCATATTCGAAACAAAAACAGATGCTACAAAAATAGAAACTGAAACTCAATCCAATCAAAATATTGATCGTATCAAAAGTGCCATCTTATCAGACTCTGCAACCCTCGAGCATGATTTAGATGACTTTAAAGAAAATTTGCATAAATTGCCTGAGATATTGAATGACTTGGAAGTTTCTGATAATAGTCTTATTAGAATTGTAGAATATTTAATATCCATAGAATATTTTGATATTGCAAAAACACTGGCAAGTAGATTAAAAGATCATCTAAAAAATAATTTTTATAATGGGTATATTTTGTTCAAATCAGGGGATATTGGAGGATCAGAAGGGTATTTCAATGAAATACTTAAAGTTTCAATGGATCATGCGCCTACATGGTATTACAAGGCAGCGATAATGGCTTGGAAAAAAAATGAAAGTGCTTGTAAAAATTTTTTAGTTATGGCTATAAAAAAAGATCCTTCACTGAAATATAAAGCTAGCTCAGAGGAATATTTTAATATTTACAAATCAAGTGCCTGGTTCCAATCCTTAGTATCCTGATCTAAAATTTTTATGTTTTTGTTTTTTAATAGCATCTGTAACTTTTTTTTCTCTTCGATGTTCAAGCTTTTCACAAAGTAGGCATATGACGGATTATGTGACTTTTCAATCATTTGATCCACAAGATCTCTGTCTAAGAATTCAATAGTATATTTTGATGCCATATGCCCTACATTAAGCTTATTTTTTAATACTAAATCCGTTACTTGTGGCGCATAATGGCCTCCACCAAAACTAATAAATGTGGGCTGCTCATTTTTTTCTAATGATATAATGGTCTTTGCAATAGCAAAACCTGCATCTTTATCATTCCATTCTTTTTCTGATGCCCCGATCTCAATAAAAAAAGTGTCATTCTGCAATGCTGGGCCATGATGAGTAACTTCTAGAGAAATTTGGTATCCTTCAACTTTATTCTCTTTCATAATTCTTAGAGCTTGAGACATAAGTGATGGTTCTGCACCGACAAGTGTCTTAGGCAAACCGCCTAGATCAGCATTATTAAAATTGCCAACTGGATGTACAGTCAAACTCTTTACTTTCTGTTTACTTTCGTGTTTAGATGCTACAATAATTGTATCAAATGATATTTTCAAGCTTTTTTTTAATTTAAGGTCAAGAAAATTAGCATATGTTTTATCTTTTTCAATCTTTATCAGAAAATATTTTTCATTATTAAGTACTCTTTTTCCTTCAAAATTACCAAAAAAATCAAAGCTAGTCAAATTCAAAAGGTTCTCGTAAATATTTATTGATGCAGGGTCATCTTCTGAAAATAGTAGCAAAATCACATTAAATCACAAATGCTTAGAAGCGTTTTAAGTTGATAAAATTTCTTATTGAAGGTATAAATAGATGAACAGACTAAAGATAAAACATGGATTTATTTTCAATTTTCTATGCTCTCGTCAAACAGATCCCGCCTGGGAGGGTATCAACTTATGGATCGCTAGCAAATGCATTAGGTGACCCAATTGCTGCACGTGCGGTAGGAGTAATGTTATCTCAGAATCCCGAGCCAGTTATTATTCCTTGCCATAGGGTTGTTAGTTCAGATGGGACTCTAGGTGGGTTCACACATCCAAACGGCATCTCAGAGAAAATTAATCTTTTGAAGAGAGAAGGAGTAACTGTAGACAGAGGTAGAATTATAGACTTTAAAAACATACTTTTTACAGATTTTAAATCCGATTATCCACTTCAAAAGTTAAAGAAAGAACAAATTGAATTATCTAAAAAAGTGATTTTGCAAGATTCTATTGATTCATATTTTGTTACTGGGGTGGATGTTTCATATTTTAGGAATTTATCATTCATAGCCTTTGTTAAATTTAATTTAAGAACCGGGGATATTGTATCCACAAAAACGTATATCGACACTGTTTCTTTCCCTTATATCCCAACCTATTTTTCGTATCGGGAAGGAGATTTGATATTAAAATATGCTGATAAGGATGGGATATTAATTATTGATGGAAATGGAATACTGCATCCCTCCAGATTCGGAATAGCATCCTATGTTGGGGTAAAACTAGATATTACTACAATAGGTGTTGCAAAATCTCTTTTAACTGGAAATGTTTTAGATAACAGGATATATTTAGATGATGCCTTAGTTGGGAAGATCCTACAAAAAAATTATATTTCCCCCGGCCATAAAATATCTATAGAAAGTGCATACAAAATAATAAAAAATCTGACAAAGAAAGGCTCACCAGAGCCAATAAAATTAGCTCACAACACTGCTAAAGATTTAAGGAATGAGTACTGCGGCGGCCAATGTAGTGGTCCATTCTGATGGCTTCTCTACAGTTGTAGTACTTACAGTATGTTGTGTTAGTAATATTCTATCATCAAGCTTGTAAATACCTTTAGTTTCATCCCATACCAGATGTGATTCTATTCCAAGTGTAGATGCCAGCATCTCTGCTGCTAGATCTTCAGCAAACTCTCCTGCTGTCTGTTCAGTTTCTCCAAAACTATGATGCTCACTTAAATAACCGTACATTTTTCTATCTTTAGGAATCGCCAATCCTACAGCAGCAGATATTAATCTATTAAGTTCATCAGAAGAATTTTGTGCAAGTACTAAAAACAGGATTTGTCCAGACTTTAAGACTGACAATCCTTCCTCTTTAGATATTATCTCTGCATTAGGTGGAAATATCGAACTGACTTCTACCAGGTTAAACTGTGCAATTTCTGCATCTCTTAGGGCTCTTTCAAAAGAGCCCAATTTACTTTTATGTCTTCCAATTCCTTTTGTAAAAAAAACTTTAGACGGAACAATAGTAAACATAATAATAACCTTTAATTTAGATCTGAAATTTTTATCTCTTCGGTAGAGATTTCAGGATAGGTTTTTTCAGGTGCATCAGTGCCTCTCTCAATTATGCATTGAGATACTTTTGTAGGTTTTAGGTATTTTTCTAAAATATAAAATGCACTATATGCCTGCTTTTGATCCCCGCAGGTAAAAATATCTAGCGTGACCAGTTTATATTCTGGCCAAGTGTGAAAGGATAAATGAGATTCTGCAAGTAAAATTATGCCAGAGCATCCTTTTGGCCTGAACTGATAATAATCGGAAGATATTTTAGTAAGCTTAGCCTCTTTTGCTGTATTCTCGAATATAGGTTTCATGCTCTCTACATAGTTCAAGATCTCTTCGTCTACTCCGTAGAAGTCCAATATTATGTGAATTCCAACTACCATCTTTTTTAACCTCCATTAAAGGTTTATCTCTTTAATGATTGATAAAACAATTCCGATGATAAAATTTGCATATTTAAGGTTTTTTATTTTTTAGCCTATTTTCTTTATATTTTTTTACAAATATTTTAACAAGCTCAACATATATAATATTAATAGTATATATTTTATATAAATATTTTTTTAAAAAAATTAATTATATAAAAATAAAATTTACAAGTATTTACCTTTAAAAGTGTTTATGATAAATGTTTTTAGTTATGTTTTATTTTCTTTATTTTTTTGTAATTAATATTTTTATATTATTATATATAAATTCGCAGTTAATATTTAAAAATTTAAAAAAAATAAATTTAAAAAAAATAAATCTTATTACATATAAATAATAATGTTATTATAAATATTAATTTTTTATATTCCAAGGCGTTACATTTAAATTATTAGAATTTATAATCCCAGATATGGTAGATGAAAAATTATTAAAGGACTCAGACAAGCTATATGACAAAGAAGAGTTTTCTAGGGCTTTGAAAGGATATTTACAGATATATTCTGATTACAAAGAAAATGATGCCTTATTTTTGTCAAACTTACTTTTGAAAATTTCACAGTGTTACCTATATAATTCTCCGGCAGATATTTCTAAGAGCAAAGAATATGCAGAAAAAGCTTTAGAAATACATATTAACGAAGGAGACGACTTAAAAATAGCTAAAGATCTCATATATCTGAGCACTATAGATCTTGAAAACGACCAGAAAAATGCGGAAGATAATTTGCAAAAAGCGTTGGATCTGGCATTAAAAAATAAAAACCAATACATAGAAGCTGAAATATTCAACCATCTTGGAATACTTTACTGGTCAGATAAAGAAAAAGCAATGGAGTATTTTAAAAAAGCCAAAGATATATCTGAAAAAAACAAAGATTTAGAGAATTTTGTCCTTTCATTACAAAACATAAGCTATTTAGAGAGAGAGCATGGGGAACTTAACAAAGCATTGGAATATTTAATGTCGGCCATTGACCTAATAGATTCATATACTAAATCCCTCAAAAAAACAGAGAGAAAAGCTTTTAAAAACTCATATTCAGATATCTATGATTCTGCAGCAGACCTGGCGATGGAAATGGAGGATGTTGAACTAGCAATGAACATTGCTGCAAAATTGAAAGAATATTGAATTATGGACTTAAAGACAAAGAGAGCATGGGATCTAGAGTACCGTAGAAGAGGAATATTATGGAGAGGCAAAAATTACAATTTGAATGACATTTTAATGTTTTTAAATAATGACGATTTTATTCTGGATGTGGGTTGTGGCAATGGTAAAACTCTTACTCCAATTTATGATGAGGGATACAATATTATAGGATTAGATGTATCTATTTATGCTCTCAAGCTAATAAAAACTAATACTGAATTAGTGCAGGGAGATATTTTATCACCACCATTTAAAGATGAAACTTTTGATAAGATTCTGATGATCCATATATTGGATCATTTTTTGAAAAACGAACGAGAAAAAATAATTAATCTTGTTTATAAGCTACTAAAATATGATGGCATGTTATTTTTGGAAGTATTCGATATAAATGATTTCAGAGTTGGTAAGGGATATCCCGTAGAAGAATATACATATTTAAGGGGAAATAATATAGTTACTCATTATTTTGAAAATCTTGAGATTCTAAATTTATTAAAAGATTTTGAGATCATAGAGAAAAAAACTTATGAAAAAGATAGATTTATAAATAAAAAATTATATAAAAAAAATTCTTTGCTCTACATAGCTAAAAAAAATTAATCAAAACATTTTTATTTAATGTAAGCATTAAGTATATATTTAGATAAAAAATAGGTGAGAAATTAATGGAATACAATGCAGATGAAATTCAGGTTTTAGGTGGCGTAGAAGCAGTTAGAAGAAGACCGGGAATGTATATTGGAAGCACAGATCAGCGGGGACTACATCATTTATTGGTGGAAATTGTGGATAACAGTATTGATGAGGCACTTGCTGGAGCATGTAAAAATATACACGTCACCATTTACGGAGATGGAATAGCCAGTGTCGAAGATGATGGGAGGGGAATTCCCGTAGAAATCCACCCTGTATATAAAAAACCAGCACTAGAGATTGTACTCACAGATCTTCATTCTGGCGCAAAATTTGATAAAAAAGTATACAGTGTGTCTGGCGGATTGCATGGAGTAGGTGTGCATGTGGTAAATTTTCTTTCTGAGTGGTTAAAAATATATATCAAAAGAAACGGGAAAGTGTATTACCAAGAATATTCTAGGGGAAAGAAAATGACCGAAATTCTCGAGGTTGGCACAATCACTGAAAATGGCATTCTATGGGATGAAAAGTATAGGGAAGATATTATAGAGAACAGTCCTACTGGCACGTTTATAAAATTCAAGGCAGATCCTTTGATTTTTGAAACCTTAGAATTTGATTATGAGACAATTAAAGGAAAATTAAGGAATATGGCCTTTTTAAATAGGGGACTAAGAATAACACTAAAAGATAAAATATCTGAGACGTTTGAAGAATATAAATATGATGGGGGCATAGTTGAATTTGTTAAGTTTTTGACCGAGGGAAACATGCCCATCCACAAAAATGTTATTTATTTTGAAGAGAAGATGGACTCTATCGTAGTTCAACTTTCTATGCTTTACAATAACTCTTCTTATGAAACTCTCCTAGGTTATGTAAATGACATACAAACCAGTGAGGGGGGTACACATATTACTGGATTTCGAGCCGCACTAACTAAAGTTATCAACGATTATGCCAAAGAGCACCAGTTATTAAGAGAGATACCTTCTATAACGGGAGAGGATGTTAGAGAAGGACTTGTATGTGTCATTCAGATCATGCACCCTGAGCCACAATTTGAGGGGCAGACAAAATCAAAGCTCGGAAACAGTGAAGTTAAAGGGATTGTTACCTCTGTTACTACTAAGAATCTAAAACGCTTTTTTGAAGAACATCCTGAAGATGCTATGAACATTGTTAAGAAAATTGTTATTTCAGGTATGGCAAGGGAAGCTGCCAGAAAAGCTAGAGAAAATGTAAAAAGAAAAGAGATCTCTGATACTTTTGGCCTTCCGGGCAAGCTTGCAGACTGTTCAGAAGAAGATCCGACCAAAGCTGAACTTTTCATTGTAGAAGGTGATTCAGCAGGAGGATCGGCTAAGCAGGCTCGCAATAGAAATTTCCAGGCAATATTACCATTGCGTGGAAAGATTATGAACGTAGAAAAAGCGTATGAGGAAAAAGTGTTTAGAAATGAAGAAATTAAAGCATTAATATCTGCTATAGGCACTGGCGTAAATAATAATTTTGATCTCACCAAATTGAGATACAATAGAATAATAATAATGACGGATGCAGATGTTGATGGGGCACACATTCAAACATTATTACTTACTTTTTTCTACAGGTTTGCAAGAGATTTAGTCACGGTAGGACACATATACATTGCCCAGCCACCATTGTATAGAGTACAGAAAGGCAAAGATGTAAGATATGTTTACACAGAAGATGAGAAAAACATTGCTGTCAAAGAGCTTGGCAAAGATGTTACGATCCAGAGATTCAAAGGGCTTGGAGAGATGAACCCTCAACAATTATGGGATACTACCATGAACCCTGAGACTCGAAGGCTTTTGAAAGTAAGTGTTGAAACCATGGCCGAAGCAGACCGATTGTTTTCCATTTTGATGGGAAGCTTAGTAGAACCAAGAAAAGCTTTCATAATAAGACATGCAAAAGAGGTACTTAACTTAGATATTTAGGGAGGAATTTGTTATGCCAGAAAAAATTACTGCAATTGAGCAGGAAATGCGAAAATCATACATGGACTATGCAATGAGCGTAATAGTGGGCAGATCTCTGCCTGATGTTAGAGATGGTCTGAAACCTGTGCAGAGAAGAATATTGTATTCTATGTACGAATTGAATTTGGAACATGATAAACCGTATAAAAAATGTGCTAGAATAGTGGGAGAGGTTATGGGTAAATATCACCCACACGGAGATACTGCCATATATGATTCTATTGTTCATATGGCTCAAAATTTCTCTATGAGATATCCACTTGTTGATGGCCAAGGTAATTTTGGTAGCATTGATGGAGACTCTGCCGCAGCTATGAGGTACACTGAAGCGCGTCTGACAAAGATCTCTGGGGATATGCTGGAGGATATTGAAAAAGATACTGTTGACAAAGTTCTAAACTTTGATGGCTCACTCGAGGAGCCGTTACTGTTGCCTTCCAAAGTTCCAAATCTACTGATTAATGGAACTTCAGGAATTGCGGTAGGGATGGCTACCAAGATGCCACCACACAACATTTCTGAAATTTTAAATGCTATAATATATTATATTGATAACAGAGACTGCGATATTTTACAACTTTTAAATTTTATTGAGGGACCAGATTTTCCCACTGGCGGCATTATTATTGGGCATAGTTCTATGCAACAGGCATATCTTACAGGGAGAGGATCTTTTAAAATACGATCAAAGTACCACATAGAAAAACATGAGGGGTACGTGGATCTAGTATTTACAGAGATACCTTATGAAGTCAATAAATCAGAACTGTTAAAAGCTATTGGGGTACTATCAAAAGAAGGCACTTTAACCGGCATTATAGGTTTAAAGGATGAATCTAATAAAGAGGGAATTAGAATACTTATAAAAGTAAAAAAAGATGCAAATACTGATGTAATATTAAATCAATTATTTGAGCATACACCATTAGAAATATCGTATAATGTTATAAATCTCACGCTTGTAGATAATGTCCCAAAGATTCTCAACTTAAAAGAGCTTATTTCAGAGTTTGTCAAGTTTAGAATGAATATTATAATAAAAAGATCTGAATTTGAGCTTAGAAAGGCACAGGAAAGAGAACACATTGTATCAGGGCTAATTAAAGCACTGGATCACATTGATGAGATCATCTCTTTGATTAGAGCATCTAATGACACTTCAGTTGCCAGAGATAATTTAATGAGCAAATTTGGTTTTACGGAGATTCAGGCTAAAGCTATACTTGATATGAGACTGCAAAAACTTACAGGGTTAGAGAGAAAAAATCTAGACGATGAAGAAAAGGATCTATTAAAAAACATTGAATCTTTAAAAGATATCCTGAATAACGAAAACCTAAGATATAATATTATGAAAGATGAATTTTTAGAGCTTATAAGAAAATATGGGGACAATAGAAAAACCGAGATTTTGAAAGAGGAGATAGAAAGAAGAGAAACTGAAGATCTCATCCCATCGGAAGATGTGGTAATATTGATAACCAATAACGGATACATAAAAAGAATTTCTATGCAAGAATACAGGACACAAGGAAGAGGTGGTACTGGAATTTTGACAGACAGCGATGAGACTGACTTTACAAAAGACCTATTTATTGCAAATACCCATGACTATCTTCTATTTTTTACAAACCTGGGTAGAGTATACAGCATCAAAACATACATGATCCCACAGGTCTCTAGAAGAGCTAAAGGTAAGGCTATTGTCAACTTTTTGCCAAAATTGCAGGATAATGAAAAGATTCAGGCTACAATACGTGTATCTAAGTTTGAGGGCTCTTACATTCTGATCGTTACGAAGAAAGGGATTGTTAAGAAAACGCATATTGAAGATTATAAAAACATACGTATTAGCGGAAAAATTGCAATTACCTTAAAGGATGATGATGAGATTGTGAGTATAAAGCTTACCAATGGCAAAAACGATATATTTATAGGATCAAAAGATGGAAAAGTTATTAGATTTTCAGAAGCAGACATAAGGCCTCTTAGCAGGACCGGCATGGGTGTACGTGGCATAAGACTGAAGAAAGATGATCAAGTAATTGGTAGTTGTCTAGACTCTGAAGGCACTGAAATTTTTACTGTGACAGAGCTTGGAAAAGGAAAAAGGTCCAGAATCGATAAATTTAGAAAAATTAAGAGAGCCGGCACTGGTGTTATAGGACATAAGATTACAAATTTAACTGGCGCTATGGTGGACATATTATCTGTAACAGAGGATGATGAAGTGATTATCATTACTAGAAATGGTAGCACTATACAATTTAAGATCAGAGAGGTTCCATTACTGGGAAGACAGACAATGGGAGTGAAACTGATTGACTTAAAAGAGAATGATTTTGTATCCGCAGTTACAAAATTGAAAACAAATCAGTAAACCTTCACACCTTCTTTATCCATTTTTACTTGGTATGCTTCCCAACCCCCGGCCTTTAATATTTTTGATACTTCATCCTTTTCATCAGTGAGTATAATAATGCATCCCCCGCCACCTGCACCTGTAATTTTAGAGCCGTATGAATATTTTTCAACTTCGTTTATCATGCTCTGTATCTGCGGATGACTGACACCCAAAATTGACAATAAACTTTGATTTTTTTTCATTAAATTTCCCAATGTTTCATAGTCTCCATTTTTTAGTGCTGAAATCGAAGAAACTGTAATATCTCCTATTTCCTTTATAACCTCTCTTGCAAAACTGCTGTTATTTACATATTTCCTAACTTTTTCTACCTGCTCATGAGTTACTCCTTTTATGCTTGAGCAACCTATTATCAACGATAGCTGGCTGATATCTATATTGTTTATATACCATCTATTTCCTTCTTTTTCAATTTCCCATAATAGGGCCGGTTTATGTCTAGATACCAAAACTACACCGCCTGAAGTTACTGTAGATGTATCAGTAGGACTTGCTGCGCCCTGCACTAAATATTCTATCTCAAAACTATTTTTTGCAATTTTTTCTTTGCTCCAATCATTCTGCAGCGCTAAAATAGAAGAAACAGTAGAAACTGTAATAGATGCTGAAGATCCTAGACCAGAAGCATGTGGAATCATGCTCTTTGTTGTTACATTCAAAGGTCCTTCTTTCCAGTAAAGTTCTATGGCCTTTTTTATGTAGCTATGAAACTTGGAATCGGGAATTTCCCCATTTATCAAAAACTTATCTGCCTGAGTTAACTTGACCGTACTTCGTATATTTATGGCCATCGCTATGGCAGGCTCTCCATAAACGACCGCATGCTCTCCGAACAATATTATTTTTGCCGGTGCTGTTGATTCCATACAAGATGCACAATGAAAATCATATTATTAATATTTTTCAGGAGTTTCCCAAAAATATAAATCATAGAATTCATATATTTTAAACTATGAGGTTTTTCAGTGCATGCCCAAAAGACTGCTATGACTCTTGTTCTATATGGACAGATCTAGATGATAAACTATATATTAATGGCAATAAAGAACATCCGGTAACAAATGGATTCTTATGCTATAAATCTAAATTTTTTGTGGACGCATATTACTCAGAAAAAAGAGTGCTTTATCCGATGAAAGCAGTTGGTAAAAAAGGAGAAGGTAAATTTGAAAGATTGGAATGGAATAAAGCATTAGAAATCATTTCTGATAAAATTCAAGAAACTATGGATACTTATGGACCTGAAAGCATATTAAATGTAGAATATGCCGGCAATAAAGGTTTGATTTCATATTATTTTCCGCAACGTTTTTTTAATTATCTTGGCACTGCAAAACTATTACATAGCGCATGTGACGAAGCCGGTGCTAGAGCACTGGAACAACTGTATGGCTCTTTCAATAGCGTAGATCCATTAGAGATCCTGAATTCTGAATTGATAATATATTGGGGAATTAACAGTGTTTGGACCAATGTTCATGGCTATTATCTTGCTAAAAAGAGCAAGGCATATATGATAGCTATAGATCCTTTAGCTACTGAAACGTCTAAAAAAGCAGATTGGCATATAAAAATCAAGATAGGAACAGATATTACGCTAGCTCTCGGATTGGCAAATTATATCATAAAAAATAAAAAATATGATAAAGATTTTATAAGTCTATCAACGATCGGTTTTGATAATTTTGCAGCTAAGGTTGAAAAGTACAGTTTAGATTATACATCCTCAATCACAGGCATTAAAAAGGAGGATATTATAGCTCTGGCAGAGCTTTATCTAACAAAAAAAAGCATTATACATATAGGATATGGATTTCAGAGAAGCTTGCATGGTGGAGATACCGTTAAAGCAATTGCTATATTGCCAGCACTTTTGGGTAACATGAATGGGCTTATATACAGTCTTAAAAATGACCTGGATTATAAATATCTTGCAGGCTCAAATGATAATAGAGTACTGATTAAACAGTCTCAGCTCGGAAGAGAATTAAAAGAAAAAAACATCAAGTTCATGTTTGTATACAATAGTAATCCATTTGCTACTTTACCAAATCAAGAGGCTCTAAGAGACGCAGTCAAAAACGGTTTGTTTATTGTTGTTCATGATCTCTTTTTTACAGACTCTACTGATTTTGCAGATATCGTTTTGCCTGCCACTACTTTTTTTGAGCAAAATGATTTGGTAGTTTCATATTTTCACAATTATATCAACTTAAACCAGAAAATAGTAGAGCCAAGAGGAGAGTGCAAATCAAACTATGAACTATTCACTTTACTGGCAAAGCATATGAAATTGCCTGATCCTGCGCTTATAGAATCTGAATCTGAAATTATCTCAAAGGTACTGAGCCAGTTAAATATAAACACAGAAGAATTTTATAACCATGGCTTTGCAAAGATAAAGGTTCCAAATTCCAGTGGTAAGATAAATTTTAATTATATAGATACTGATTTAAAGAAGAATAGCATAGATGGAAAATTTATATTTTTAAGCTTAACTCATATTAAGTCCATGCACTCTCAGTTCAATATTTTAACTTCGTTTGACACTGCTTTAAGAGTCAACAGAAACGATGCTTTAAATTTGGGAATTAAAGATGGAGATCTGATAGAGGTAAAAAGCACTGCAGGTGCTTTGAATATGACCGCAATAATATCTGATGATATTCCTGAAGGTGTAGTAGCAGCATATAAAGGTGCTTGGCCTAAACTGAATGATGGAAAAAACATCAATTTTGTGGTTGAAGACCTCGTTCAAGAACGCTATGGATCTGGAACAGCACTGCAATCCACCTACGTATCTATAAAAAAGGTTAGATAAGAGAATATTTGCATATTTCTCTATATTCACATTTTAAACATCGAGCTTTGTCATTATGATTTCTATATACCTGCCCTTCCGGAGGGTATCGCTGTATCTCTTTAATCAGTTCTGTTACTCTCTCTTTTAATGCTTTGTCAATTGCGATCTCGAATGTTTTGTTACTGTACCTGATAATCCCTTTGCTCACCTTTGTTTTAAATTTTTCTTCTGCTAAAATTGCATATGCAGCTAATTGCATTATATGGCTATCAAAAGGAATTGCCGGCGCTTCTCTTGATTTAAATTCCCAAACTATGATTTCATTGCCTTGCCTGGTAATTCTGTCAGGCTTACCTACCAGTCCTAGAGACTCTGAATATAAAGATGTTGTCGCCCTTATTTCCATGTCTGCATATATCTCATTTCCCCTTAAACCAATTCTTTTTAATGATCTTTTAGAACGTAAATATGCTAAGATTGAGAAGATTAATAAAATTAAAATAATTGCAATAAAAACGTAAATATTCCAGAGATCCATAATGTCACCAATAATATTATTATTAAAAATAGTATCAAATATTTTAATGTTGATGCAAATCTATGCGTTTTAACAATGCTTTCTCCCATCTTCTTATGCATCGCTTCTCCTCTCTCAAATGCTGAGGTTCTTTCTGCTTCTTTCGCTTTTGATACTTTTATGCCTTTAACGCGATAGTACCATTTCAAAGAGCAGAATTCAAACTCAGAAATTTCAGATGCTCGAACAATTCTCATTTTATACCACTCAAAATCTTATCTTTCACAGGGTCTAAAAATTTAGATATATCCAAATTTAAATCTTTTGCATAAATTAGTGCTGCAATCTCTATGGTTACAAATCTCATTTTTCCCTTGATTTTATTCACATTTTTTACAATTTCGTTTCTCTGCATTGCTACTTTTTGCTCTATATATTCCAGTATTTCTATAAAAATATCTTTCTGGATTGTTGGTGGTTTATAGTCATCAATATCTTTATCACTTATCTTTGTGTCTAATGTCACCTGTATATCCTTGAAAGAGAATGTAGGTACATAAGTATCGTTATCTTTTTGCAATAATCTGATTTCTAAACATATGTCCAAAAACTTTTTGAGATGGTCTGGGCTAAGCCATTGTCTATCGTATACCAGACTTTTTTTAAAATCAGACTCGGTCAGCTCTTTTTTATCTAGTTTCTTTGAAACTATGTATATTATTTCTTTAAACCTCTCTATCATATATCACACCTCTTAAAAATACAGGCTTTGTAACCTCCAGTTCTCTATCCTCAAGATCTTTATTATATATAACATATTTGCCACCAAACAATTTATATTTTTTTAAATCTACAGAGTCATCTAATTTTATAGCCACTTGATCTGTATATTTTAAGATCTCATCGTTTTTTCTGTAAAATTTTGATTTCGGATCCAGCACCACTATTTCACCACCTGCTACTAAAATATCGATCAGATCCCTTATCTTCTTTAGATTTGCCTCAATCCAAAGCTTATATATATCCCCTAAATCCGAATAATATTTAAAATTAAATTCTTTGCCTAAAAAAGAGTCGTAATCATAAAGATATAACGTTTTTGAACTGGTACTGCTTATCAACTCTTCTACGCTTCCAAAACCCTTTATTTTCTTCTTATATATCAAAATAGCAGGTATTTCTATCATTATTATCCATATTACTATTCTACATAAATAAATTATTATTGTAATTCCTTAAAATATCTTACTGTTGCAATTGGTGCTTTCTCAATCAACTTTTCACTTGCTATGCTTATTTTTACATCCCTTCTATAATATCCTAGTTCTGTTTTAACTTTCTCTCTTATCAGTTTTATAAAATCAGCATTGTTCTTTGTAACTCCACCACCCATTACAATTGCTTCTGGATCTAATATATTTATTATGTTTGCAATAAAAATTGCCATGTATTTAGCAGTTTCTTCAACAATCTCTGTTGCAAGTTTATCTCCTGCTTTTTTAGCATTAAATATTGCTTTTGCATCTAATTCTCTTAATGATATAGTATTTAATATAGATCTCTTATCTGGCAGTTTTTCTTTTGCTCTCCTTGTTATAGAAAACCCTGAAGCAAGTGCTTCCACACACCCTTTTCTGTTACAACCGCACAATGGTCCATCTGTCATAATGACCGTATGTCCAAACTCCCCCGCCCAACCATTGTATCCCTTGTATAACTTATCATTTATAATTATTGCACCTCCAATACCAGATCCAACTGCTATATATACAAAATTACTTATATGATTTCTTCCAAATATCTTCTGTGCTAGAGCCTGTGAATTTGCATCATTTTCGATGTATATCTTTTTGTGAAACTTAGATTCTAATAGTTCTGAAAATTTTACATTGGCTAGATTTGGTAAGTTTGGGGAATATACAATCGTTCCTTCATTTATGATTCCGGGAAAAGTAATGCTTATGTAGTTCACTTCTTCATATTCTTTCTCACTAACTATTTTATTTTTAAGTTTCCATAATTGACTAATTAATATGCTTATTGTTTCTCCATGTTCTGTTTTTTCATAAACTTTTTTGTTAATGGTCCCACTAAGATCCCCTAAAATTCCAATTATTTTGCTGGCACCAATTTCAAACCCTAGTATTATGTTCTTTTGATGTTTTTTTATCATATGATATCTCAATACTTACATTCATTAATAATATTTTGCATGGAGCTATTCCTAAGCTAATGTATCGGTGTTTTCTGCATCAATGACCGACTTCTGCCTGCACAGATATATTTTATCATTAGCAGGATGTTGCAATATACACAGGCATAAATTCTGGCCGTACCAACCCTACTTTTATCTTTTCAATCTTTGCTTTATTTTTTGATGCTTAAAAATTAGAAATGAGCTGAGGTTAAATTTAAATAGAATAGATATAATATGGGATTAATATGATGTTAGAGTTAAATGGTTGGGATCTTAATCTGAGATTTTCTGCTTCTCATTTTATACCTTTCCATGGCAAGTGCTCTAGATTACACGGACATGATTACGGAGTAATAGTTAGAATATACGGTAGCATAAACGATAAATATATGTTGATGGATTTTATAGAAATAAAACAAATACTGAGAGATTTACTAGAAACCATCGATCATCGTGTACTTATTCCGAAAAAATCAGATTTTATGAATGTTCAGATTATAGAGGATCGCGTGATTGTATCATTCTCTGACAAAGAATATGTTTTTCCTGTTGGAGATGTAGCGCTATTAGACTTGAATGTCACTACTGCTGAATCTTTATCAGAGTATATACTAGATAAATTAATTGCCAAAAACATATTTGGTTCTAATATTGAAAAGGTAGAGTTAGGTATAGAAGAGGGAAAAGGACAGGGCGCGTATACCTCTAAAAATATTAAAAGTGGAAAAAAATGAAAGTAGTTAGTTTATTGTCAGGAGGACTAGATAGCACTACTGTTACGGCTTATGCCTTATCTAAACATTATGATGTGTTTCCCTTAACTTTTTTATATGGGCAGAGGCATAAGAAAGAACTAGATAGTGCAAAAAAAGTGGCTGATTTTTATAAGTTGCCTTTGAAAATCATAAAACTAGATTTGCGTGCAATTGGAGGTAGTGCTTTAACCTCAAATATTCCAGTACCGCAGCAAAGAGATATTGATGATATGTCTAATGAGATCCCTGTCACCTATGTTCCAGCAAGAAATACAATATTTTTATCATATGCTTTAGGCTTTGCAGAAGTTATAAATGCTAAAAAAATATTTATCGGAGCTAATGCAATAGACTACTCCGGATATCCAGATTGCAGACCTGAATATTTCAGAGAATTTAATAAACTTGCAAATCTTGCAACCAAAACCGGAGTTGAAGGATCTAAGATAAAAATTGAGGCCCCTTTATTAAACATGAGCAAGGCGGAGATAATAAAACTCGGAACCAAGTTAAAGGTTCCTTACAACCTTACCTGGTCATGTTATGAAGGTAAGAAAAAAGCTTGCGGTAAATGCGATTCTTGTTTATTAAGACTTAAAGGATTTATGGAAGCCGGCAAGCAAGATCCTATCGATTATGCTTACTACCCAGATTTCTATATAAAATATGTGAGGCAAAAATGATTGTCGGACTCTGCCATATTTGTGGAAAACCTGCCACTGAGATTTGTATGATATGTGGTAGACCTGCCTGTAAAGATCATATTAGAAACAATATCTGTGATAGCTGCAGGGCTGGTAGGTCATAAAACTTTTAAATTTTTAAGTTTTTCAATATCGCTGACGTATAGTTCTCTTATATCCTCAATACCAAAGTATAGCATCGCTAGCCTCTCTAATCCTAATCCCCAGGCAAGTACTGGTGTTTTTACGCCCAGCGGCTCTGTAACTTCGGTTCTAAATATTCCAGCACCTCCAAGTTCTAACCATTTATCATTATATTTAACATCTATTTCAACACTAGGTTCCGTGTACGGAAAATATGAGGGTTTAAGTTTAATTTCTGTAAACCCCATAGCCCTGTAAAATTCCTTTATTAGTCCCATTAACATAGATAAATTTGCATTTTTTTCAGTCAATATTCCTTCTATCTGCGTGAATTCAGGGAGATGGGTGGGATCCATATTCTCTCTCCTGAACACTCTGCCAATGGTAAATACTTTAAACGCCTCTTTTTCCCTATTTTCAAATAAGTAATGGATAGAGTTAACCGTGGTATGGGTTCTTAATAATGGCTTTTTAGCAATATCTTCATTCCATTTATACCCCCATCCTATCGACTCTTTAAAACCATTTTCGTGCACTGACTTGACCGTATTTTTATACTCTGGCAACTCAAAGTTTTTGTAAGATAAATAGAACGTATCCTGCATCTCTCTGGCCGGATGATCCTGAGGAATATACAGAGCATCCATATTCCAAAATGCGCTTTGTATATACTCCCCCGTTATCTCTTCAAATCCCATTCTCAAGAAAATAGATCGTATTTGTTGAATAAAGCTAGTGATTGGATGAATCTTCCCGGGATATATTTTCGGCGCAAACAGAGATACATCGTATTTTCTAAACTCAACCTCTTTCCATCTGCCTGACTGTATCAGTTCAGATGTGATCTGAGAAATCTCTTCTTTTAGCTCAATACCTTCATTTATTATTTTTACTCCGTTATCAGTTAAAGTAACTGTTCTTTCTACTATATCTTTCTTTTCTAGTATACCTCTTTTTAAAAAATGCTTAAGTAACTCCTCATTTTTTTCTGTTTTAAAATTCATTAAAAATAATTCTCTTTCCCTTATTTTCATATCCACTTTTGCAGGATCCAATATTTCAATTCTTCCATTAGCTATTCTGCATCCTAGATCTTTTAAATGAGAGATACCTAATGTCACTATCTTCTTATTTATATTTTGAATTAAGTTTTCAATCGTATTGATCTCATTATCCTTTATGTAATCAAACACTATTCTTTCTGCCAGACCATTTTCTATGGCATATTTTCCATCATCAGTAAGTATATATTCTGTTTTGATAACCTCATCAAGTTTTAAAAGTCCTTTCATTTTCAGCCAAGATAGTGCGTTCATTAGCTCTACCATAGACTTGAATCCTTCTTTTAAAAGCTCAGATACCAAAACACTTTTGCCATTTCTTTCTTTAATGCGCAATAATACAGTTTTTTCTACGTTACTAAGCTCCACATATATCAGCTCATCTTATTGATAAAGTATATCTTTATTTTAATTTTTTTATCTTTCCTTAACTTTTCTTTGGTATGAGAAATTGTTTTTTAAATATACTCGTATTTTTATATTATCTTTATATTAAAATATCAAAAAGCATAATTTTAATTAACCATTATATACTTATCTTTCTAAAATGGAATTTAGCAAATCAAAGCATATGGTTTTGCCGAGAGAGATATATGCAGGGCATAATGCACTGGAAAAGCTGGATAATGTATGCAGACATCTCGAACTGAAAAAAAATGTGTTGATTGTTACTGGCCCTATCTCATACACTATTGCAGGAAAAGCAGTGGAGGAAATATTGAAGAATTCAGGATTTAATGTATCAGTAATAAGCGTGGACATTGCAAATTTAAGTAACTTAGAAAAAATAAAAAAGTATGGCGAAGAAATAAAGGCTGATTTTTTGATTGGAGTTGGCGGGGGATCAAAGATAGATCTTGCAAAAAAAGCAGCATATGACCTATGTAAGCCATTTATAAGTATACCTACCACAGCTTCTCATGACGGAATAGTAAGTCCAAGAGCATCTCTGAGAGATGATAATAGTCCAATATCACTGGAAGCTGCAGTACCTATTGGAATTATTGCAGACACTGCTATATTAGTAAAAGCACCATATCGAAACCTTATTGCAGGTGCAGCAGATTTAATTGCAAATTATACAGCTGTAAAAGATTGGGAGCTTGGAGAGAAAATTAAAAACGAAGAATTTAGTAGTTCTGCTTATGCTCTGGCTAAATATGCTGCAGAAGAGATATTCCAATACAGCACAAAAATCAAGCCTAATGATGAGGACTCTGTATGGATCATTGTCAAAAATCTTATATTTTCAGGTGTGGCAATGAGCATTGCTGGATCTTCTAGGCCTGCTAGTGGTAGTGAACATTTATTTGCTCATGCAATAGAAAAAAGTACAGATAACAGATCTTTGCACGGAGAACTTGTTGGAGTAGGGACTATAATAATGAGCTATTTGCAAGGGCAAGACTGGCAAAAAGTGAAAGATACGCTCCAGAGAATTGGTGCGCCTACCACTGCAAAAGACCTGAATTTAAAGGACGAGGAGGTAGTATATGCTTTGACCATTGCCCATAAGATTCGAAATAGATATACGATACTTGGAGATGAGGGGCTATCAAAAGATGCTGCTGAGAAAGCAGCCAGAAATACTGGAGTGATTTCATGAAAGTTAGCGTAACTTTAATTAGTAAAAAACTTGCTAAACCCGGAACTGTTTTTCAGTTTTTGGGGCCTCTGGTAGATTGCAAAGATTGTTCTTTAAAAAATGTATGCTTTGACCTAGATTTTGGAAAATTTTACAGAATTACAGGATTAAGAGCGAAAGAACATGCTTGTATATTGTACCAGGATAATAAAGTGGTAAGCATTGAGATAGAGGAGATTCCTGCCCAATTGAACTTGCCAAAGAAACAAGCGATTGATGGGGGCATAATTACATACTCTGAACTCAACTGTGATAATATTGACTGTGATAATTACAGCTTTTGTAAAATGTTGGGTCTCAAAGATGGCATGAAAATTACAATTATAGATGTTGGCGAAAAAATTGATTGCCCTAAGGGGCTAGATCTTGTAAAAGTGCATGTAAAATGGTAACTATGCAGATTGGTTTAGTAGGTAAGCCAAATGTGGGGAAATCTACTTTTTTTTCGGCACTTACTATGCATGAGGTTCCTATTGCAAACTATCCTTTCACAACCATTTCTGCAAATCGTGGCATCGGTTATGTAAGAAAACCTTGTGCCCATACTATTTTAGGAAAACCATGCAACCCAAGAAACTCAATTTGCCAGAATGATGTACGTTACATACCTGTAGAATTAATTGATGTGGCGGGTTTAGTTCCAAATGCACATTTAGGAAAAGGGCTGGGAAATAAATTTCTGGATGATCTGAGAAATGCCAAGGCATTAATACATATTATAGATATTTCTGGAAGCACTGATTTTGAGGGAAATACTGTGGATCTAGGATCTCACAATCCTATGGATGACATCTCTTTTCTGGAAAATGAAATATCTTACTGGATTAAAGACATAATTGAAAGCAATTTTAAAAAGATGGCTAGGAAAATAGAGTCTGAAAACATAAAAATAGAGACCGTAATATACGAACAGTTGACTGGACTTGGAATCTCAGAAAATGAGGTGATCAGAGCTGTAAAAGATTCTTACCTGGATGCTCCTACAAAATGGAAAGATGAAGACTTTTTGAGGTTGTCCAAGAATATTCTGCACCTTTCTAAGCCCATACTCATCGCCGCAAATAAGGCGGATAAAACTCCAGAGGAGTTTATTAAAAAGTTTAAAAATAGTGACTATAAGATTATACCTACTTCAGCAGATTATGAACTGGCCCTATTGAAAGCAAAGAAGGCTGGCCTTATTGAATATTATCCTGGTGCAAAAGATTTTAAAATATTAAGGCCTGATTCACTTACAGACCAACAAAAAAAAGCACTTGACAGAATTTCAGAGTATATGAGCAGGTTTGGAGGTACTGGTGTTCAATCTGTCTTAGAGTATACAACTTTTACTCTGCTGGATCTGATATCTGTTTATCCTGTCGAAGATGAAAGTAAATGGTGTGACAAAAATGGAAATGTTCTTCCAGACGTATATCTAGTAAAGAATGGTTCTACTGCAATAGATCTCGCGTACAAAGTTCATACAGATCTAGGTGAAAACTTTATACGTGGCATAGATGCAAAAACCAAGAAAATTATTGGTAGTGACCACATCTTAAAAGACGGAGATGTTATAAAGATCGTTGCTAAAACATAGTTTAACGTTATTTTATTGCTATTTAACATATCTTTATATAATATTTTTAAACTGTATAACCAATAATTATAATTTTGCATACCACTACAAATTTTTTATATTAATGAGTTATTACCATCTCAATGTTAGACCAAAAATTAGATTTTGAAAGAGTTAAAATAAAAACTGAAGATCCTAAAAAAAGGATTTCAGATTTTAAAATGCCTGTCATTCTTGCTTACACAGATGAAGAAGGATATGAAGAGGCTAAAAGATGCCTTGGATGCGGTCTATGTATAGAAGGTTGTCCTGATAGATTAGACATTCCTGGTTATGTTAAAGCCATCGCGAGGCATGACAATGATCTTGCAATAAAAATAATATTCAGAGACTTACCATTACCCCTCATATGCGGATATATTTGCACACATAACTGCGAAGATGCCTGCGTTTATAAAGAGCCAATAGCAATAAGGCATTTAAAGAGATTTGCGGCCGAACATGTAGAAGATTATGGAAAAGCATTAAATTTAGTAAAAGCTCCAGATTCTGGTAAAAAAGTGGCGATTGTTGGAGCCGGTCCTTCAGGACTTACTGTAGCATATTATCTGACCTTGTATGGCGTAAAATGCACAATTTTTGAGGCTGCTCCTGTAGCTGCAGGAATGCTTATGCTGGGCATACCGAAATATAGATTACCATTTGAGAAGATAATGAAAGATGTAAATTTTATACTTTCATTAGGGATAGACATTAAGTATAATGTAACAATTGGAAAAGATATAACGTTTGAGTATTTATTAGACAACTTTGATGCAGTGTATATTGGTGGCGGTACAATGAAACCTAGATTTACCGGCACTAAAGGTTCTGATGCAAAAAATTTTTCCCATGCCCTAGACTTTTTAAGAAAAGCAAATCTTGGAGAAAGCCTGGAAATTGGGGAAAACGTGGCGATAGTAGGTGGTGGATTTACGGCAATGGACTCGGCAAGAACTGCTTTGAGGTTTGGTGCAAAAAAAGTAGTGATCATGTATAGAAGAAGAGAAGTAGACAGACCTGGTTATGGCACCAGCAATGCTGAGGAAGAACTGGAAGAGGCCTTGGAAGAAGGTGTGGAATTTATGTGGGAAGTTACCCCCTTCGAATACGTGAAAGAAAATGATAGGATCGTGGGAATTAAGTACTGGAAAAACAGAATGATAAAAGAAGGAACGCGTGCTTCACCCGTGCCAATAAAAGATACCGAGTATTTTATAAACATAGACTATGTCATTGAGGCTACTGGTCAGGTTTTTGATTCGTCTCTATTACCTCCTGAACTATTAAAAACTGTAGATATCAAACATGATGAAATTATTGTAAATTCTGTTGGTCAAACTTCAAATCCAAAGATTTTTGCAGGGGGAGATGCTGTTAACAAAACCAAGGACTTTATTACAGCTGTGGCGGATGGAAATAAAGCAGTTGAAGGAATATTAAAATATTTTAATATGACGTACAGGAAAATTCAAAAACCAGAATGGGAAGAGGCTTGTAGTGAAATAAAAGAAGCACAACACAAAGACATACCATGCACTCCATTCTACAGATAGATTTATTTTAAAATCTTTTTTGTTTTAATATACCACAGATAAAGGTCCAATTTTGCCAGATCTAATTCGCATTTTTTAGCTATTTCTTTCAATATGTTCTCATACTCTATGTATTTTTTTGCATTTATTTTTTTACTTGTTATGTACCCGCTTTCATGAAGTATGTTTAAAATGTGCCTGTCAATAATGGCCATGTCTTTGTATCCAATATTTCTCAAGAAATGAGATGCTTCTTTATAACCAATCCCCTTCACGTTCGAGATAAGCCATGCTCTTCTTTTATCGCTATCTTCTAAACTCAACAAATTCTCTTTTATTTTATCGCAATATTTTTGGTTTTCAATTATATATTCAGCTCTCTTATTGTAGAATCTGTACCCTATACTCTTTAATCTTTCTCTCAAATCCTCAAAAGAATATGTGCAAAACCCGTCTTTACTAATGTTTTTTTGAGCTTTTATGCCACTTTCTGCTGAAGAGTTAGCGGTTAATATGCAGAAACAAAGCTCTGAGAACCAACATCTAGAATCTTTTTTTTGCATATTCTCAAATTCATTTATTCTGTTCTCAATCTCTATATTCAGCTTTGATTTTTTTAACTCTTTTATTTTTTCAATCAAATCATACATATTTAATTTCATCCCCAATACTCACTGTGAGATTTATTCTCTTATATCTTCATTAATAGCCGTTTCACAGATATCTGCTGAGTACATACATATTCTTATGAGGCTTTCTATAATAAATGAAAGTGCAACAAAGTTTTTGTATCTTTTTTCCTCAAGCTCATTAATATTCTTCTGCGCTTCAAAAGAGAATATTTCTGCATTTTCTATGACTTCATTTGCCATGTTTCCATCTTTTAAAATATATGATCTGTATGATTTTTTTAGTATATCTATTGCTCTGTCAAATAAAGAAATTATTTCTTTTATTTGTTCTTTTTTAATGTCAAAATGTCGTATTGTGTTAATTATAGATACTATATTTTCTGCATGATCACTTATTCTTTCAATAGATTTTGCCACGGATCTTGTGTTAAGTGCTGTTATTAAGTTAATATTCATTTTTTCAGCAAAACTTGGGCTTCGAAGTGACAAATTATATTGTTTGGAAATAAGCCAGTAAATCCTGTCTACCTGAACATCCCTTTCAATAATTTCCTTTGCAAAAGATTCATCATATTGCGCAAAGCATGTCTTACTGTCATTAACCATATTTTCACACATAATATACATTCTGTTCAGCATCTTGTTCATGGGCAATTCAACAGTATTAGATAGGTCCTGAAGCACTATCGTATTTGATTTTTCTTCTATTATTTCTACACCAATTACTAAGGCACAAAACTTTTTTATCGCTTTCCTCGTTTGTTCAGTAATTACCTTTTGTGTAACAATCTTTACAATATTATACCCAGCTAAATATAGAGCGATAAGTTTTCGTATAACCTGATTTTCATTCTGCCCTTCTTCTATAAATAAAGTTATCTCTCGCAATTCTTCCACAGTATTAATTTTTGTGTGAACTCGCAATTCTCCACCAGACATGATATCTATGCCTAACATGTCCCCTTCTTTAAGATTATTTGTTGTGATCCATTTTTTTGGAAGAGATAAAATATATGTTGCTCCGCCAGTTTTTTGGAGTTTTCTGTATTCCATAAACATAATAATCTCTTTTTCCTATATAAACATTACATTTTTATATATTATATATATAGGTATATAGATTATGTAATAAATATATATATAATTTGTAGACTTTACATTTATTGGTGATTAAAAATATGAATGAAAAAAGTCCATTTGAAGATGTCGATTCTGTAAGATTGAACATGGGACATCTTAAAATATGGTTTACATCAGGCATGGGTTTTTTTACTGACGCATATGACCTATTTATTATCGGAATAGTTCTGATACTTCTTACTGGACCATTTTCCACAACGTTCCATCTAGATACTATACAGGCTGCCCTTATAGGAACTTCTGCCATAGCTGCCGCTGTAATCGGGCAGCTATTATTTGGAAGAATTGCTGATATTTTCGGTAGAAAGAAGGTTTATGGCATTGAAGCTACTATATTGGCCATAGGCGCTGTATTGAGCGCTTTTTCTCCAAGCTTTATTTTTCTCTTCCTTACCAGATTTTTAGTTGGTATTGGGATTGGCGGAGACTATCCAGTTAGCGCAACTATAATGAGCGAATATTCTAACACTAAAGATCGTGGTAAACTTATAGGATTGGTTTTTGCAAACCAAGGCATAGGATCCGTTGTTGCAGTGGCTGTTGGGGTTATTTCTGTTATTGCTTTACCTGCAGATTTTGCTTGGAGATTCATGCTGGCTTTTGGGGCAATTCCAGCTTTTACGGTAATATATTTAAGAAGAAAGCTGCCTGAAACACCGAGATATTCTTTGCTCGTTAATAATAACAAAGATATAACTGAGAAAGCCAAAGAAGTAGTGGGCGTAAAAAATGCTGAAAATATTAAAGCGTCTACAAAAGTGTCTACTTTCTCAATCTTTATTAGATCTTACTGGAAAACACTTGTAATAACTATGAGCACCTGGTTTATGCTAGATATGGCTTTTTATGGCACGGGTATATATTCAAGTCCTATAGTTTCCAGCATACTTCCTTCAACAAGTTTACCAATGAAAGTATTGATTGCTGGATTGCCGTTCATGGTCGGATTCTTTGGTTATTTTACTGCTGTAGCACTTCTGGATAAGATGGGAAGAAAGACCATTCAGATCCAGGGGTTCTTTATGATGGCTATCTTATATATTATTGTATCTTCTGTGATGATAACTAAAGGAGTTAAGGTTGTGGGATTTATTATACCTGTCGATATAGCATTTTTACTGTATTCACTTACATTTTTCTTCATAGATTTTGGACCAAATCAAACCACATTCATATTGCCCGCAGAGCTTTTCCCAGTAAGATACAGAACCACTGGACATGGCTTATCTGCAGCAGCTGGAAAAACGGGTGCAGCAATAAGCACTTTCCTTTTCCCTACTCTCTTGTTGGTAATCGGCATAAAGGAACTGTTGCTGTTGCTGGGCGTGATATCGATTATTGGAGGTATAACATCATTCTTTTTGAAAGAGCCTATGAGAAAATCTCTGGAAGATGCTTCAAATGAAAAGTTAGTCATAGAAGTACCTTCTTAATTTTTAAATATAGCATCTTAAATAAGATGCGTAACTTTTTTATGATCATTATAATGTTTTATTCAAATATTGCCAAAGCAAGTTGATTTTTAAAATAGTCCCGGCTCCCGGAGTCGAACCGGGGACAAGCGGATTTCTGCGGCGGAAATTTCTATGCCAACACTACAGTCCGCCGCTCTACCTCTGAGCTAAGCCGGGTAATTTCACAATTACAACTTTATATTTAAAGATTTATCTGCATAATCATAAAAACTAAAAATGTTCTTATAAAGAGACACATTACCATTCTGTATGGTATCTACATTCAAGCTGGTGTTTTTTGGAATAGGCGGTTCTTGGCCAGTACCTGAGAGAAATTTAATATCATTAGGAGTGCAGATAGATAGCGAGATTTTATTATTTGATTGCCCAGAAGGCACACAAAAGGCGATTATGAGTTCTTCAATGAGTTTTATGAAAATATCAAAAATATTCATATCTCATTTTCACGGTGATCACTTTTTGGGGTTGGCTGGGTTGATACAGACAATGGCTCTTAATAACAGGAAAAATGATCTGGAAATATACGGCCCGGAAAATGCTATCAACATGATATCTTCTTTCTTGCAGATTGGATACTATAGCTTGCCATTCAATATTAAAATCATAGAGTTATCTGATAATGAAGAGCTGGACTTTGGAAGTTATTCTGTTAAAACAAAAAGAGTGTTCCATCCGGTATTTACCCTTGCTTATTCTGTTGAAGAGAAATCCCAACTCAAGATTTCTAAGGAAAAAATGGATATGTACAACATTAAAAGCAAAGAAGTAAAGGTCCTGAGGGACCAAGGATATATTTTAAAAAATAATGGAAAAGTATATTTTAAAGATATAATAGCTGGCACGAGAACCGGTAGAAAAATTGTTTATACAGGAGATACTGCTCCAATGGCAGATTTGGCTAACTTCGCAATGAATTGTGATATTCTAGTGCATGATTCCACTACAGGCTCTGAGTTTGAAGAAAAGGCTAATGATTATGGTCATTCGTCTTCAAGGCAGGCAGCGGAGATTGCTAAAAAAGCAAATTGTAAAATGTTATTGCTTGCGCACATAAGTCCAAGATACAAATTATCAGATGACCTTTACAAGCTGGAAAAAGAGGCAAAAGAAATATTTCAAGAATCCTATATAGCAAAAGAATACAAAGAGTACATAATTAAGATCGGTTCGATACAATAACTATTTATTTTTTTAAAATTCTATTGTGCTGATTCCTAATTTGTTTAATTGCTTAATAGCAACTTTCCCTGGATCTGGATTAAAATTAAGCATTTTTTGGTAATTTGTTTGCGCTTGCCATGTTGATGCATTAACTATCTCAATTCCATTAAAAACATTGGCGGAATAAGTATGTATATGACCCGTAATAAATAGATCAGGTATCTCTTTTATTACCATAAGATCCTTGCTCATAGGCACGATAGGTACCTTGTTCCCATATACCGGTGCTAGATGCCTCCTCTTTATGAGTTCCATCATCATTCTATCTGCAACATTATATTTCATTCCTGGTATAAGCTCTGCAATATCATTTAAGCTACCACCATGATACATAAGTATCTTTAACCCTTCTATAGAGATATATGCTGGATTTGGTAAAAACATAATATTTTCACTAAACATACTCTGGACCTCTTTTGGCAAGGATGGTTGAGGTTCTGCTACCCTCACTATGTCATGATTTCCAGGAATAATAACTATCTTTATGTTTTCTGGTATTTTTTTTAAATACTCTGAAAGTTTCTGATACTGTTCATAAATATCCAGTATTAAAAGGTCATAATTCTGATCTGGGTATATTCCAACACCATCAACAACGTCTCCCGCAATAAGTATATATTTTAATTTACTGGGGGTATCTTTGTTACTATTTATCCATTCTATTAATTTGTTCCATTTTTCTTCTAAAAACATTTTGCTACCCACATGAATATCTGAGATCATAGCAATTACAGTATCTGCATCTAATACTTTTTCCTTTTTTGAATAGTTATCTATGTTCGGATAATCTATGCTTCTTACCTGCAATGTTTTTTTCTCAGCTCTAAAGTTTCCAGTAACCCCAACTATATCATCTTTAATAGGTAAAGTCTTAAAATCTCGAGAACAGTAACCTGTAATCGAGCCAGAAAGATCTTCAAATTCGATTGCAAACCCATACTTAGTTTCGTGTACATTGTCCACAATGCCCACAAATCTTACTTCTCCGTCTGTATTTAAAATATAATTTATATCCATTACGCCAGCATATCCCGCCTTTCTGGTAATTATGCTCTTGATATTTGTAAATCTGTCCGCAAAAAGCTTTTTAAAGTTTTCAAGCGGATTCCCCCCTATAAAATTCTCTGGGTCTTCAGATAAAACCTTAATCTCATTCTCATCTTTTTCTCCATTCCATTCCTTCCTGACCTGCTCGATACTCTCAGGATCTGGGATCTTTCCTTCCCGTATCAGATACTTTACTATTGATTCTCGATCATTCATCGAGAAAGAGATATTTGCATCTGATTAAAAACTTTATCATTACTTTTTGCTGTTAATTATCATTTTTGCATCTACAACTACTATATCATTTTCTCTTACAAACACAGGGTTTAGATCCATCTGGTTTATATACTGTTTTAGATCTTCTGCAATTTTAGATATTTTCAATAATAAATCTATCACTCCATCTCTGTATACCTTCATTCCTCTAAATCCATAAAAAATTTGTTTTGCCTTAATATCTTCTAACATCTCTTCGGCATCGATTCTGCTTATTGGAATTAATCTGAATGTCACATCTTTGTATAGCTCAGCATATATTCCGCCCATTCCGAACATTATAGATAATCCGAACGTGGGATCTTTTATTATTCCTATTATTATCTCAACACCAGGCCTCTGCATTTCTTCTATCAAAATATTGGATCTTGGAAACTTAGTTTTTAAAATATTAAATTTATTTATTAACTCTGCCTCATCTTTTATATTTAAAATTACTCCGCCTACATCAGTCTTATGCAAAATTTCTGGATCAGATACCTTTATTGCCAATGGATAATTTAAATTTGGATTTATATAATCTCCTTTTATTATCTTATATGCTGGCACTGGAATTTTATATGTTTTCAGTATCTCTTTTGCTTCGTATTCTTCTAAATTGTCTCTTTTTAAATTCTTCAAAAATTCAATAACTTCCATTTTGATCTGCTCTCCTTCTTAAATATTCTCCTCTTATATATAGCACTTTCATTGCTTTAACTGTTCTTTCAATACTTGGATATGCAGGAATATTATACATTTCAAATTTTCTTAACATAGTTCTTGCATATGCTCCACCAATAACTCCAACTACAATCGGCTTTTCTCTAATGTTCTCCTTTAGTATATCAATTATGTTTTCTGTTACATATTTCGTTTGGAAAAGCGCATAAGCTATAATGCCATCTACATTATCATCATTATTAAGAATCTTTAAAATTTCTCGATATTGTTGATCTCCACCGCCAGCGGTTATATCAATAGGGTTTTCAGCAGATGCAAATGGAGCGATGATATTTTTTATCTGTTCTTTTGTCTCTTTTTTTAAATTTGCCATCTTCAATCCTATGCCGTTAATTGATGCTGAAACATAATCTGTAGTTACGACGCCCACTCCCCCCGCAGTGGTAAGTATTGCCAATCTGTTACCGGTTAGAGGCTTTTGATAAGCCAATACACGCGCATAGTCTACAAGTTCTGTTTCATTGTAAGCCCTTATAACACCAGATTGTTTGAATACTCCATCTATTATTTTATCATCGCTACCTAATGCACCAGTATGTAATGAGGCAGCTTTAGCCCCTTGGTCAGTTCTGCCTGCCTTCAATACTACTAAGGGCTTTTTTTTAGTAAACTCTCTGGCTAACTGCGCAAATGCATGCCCATTCTTAAAGTTTTCGATATAATATAATACTACTTTTGTTTTTTCATCACTTGAAAAATATTTTAAAAGCTCGTTCTCATCTATATCAATCCTGTTTCCTAAACTTACAAATGTTGAAAAACCAACATTTAAATCTGCAAAAGAATCCATTGTCAACAATCCTAAGGCACCACTTTGAGAAATAAACGCCAGAGATCCATCTTTGGGATATGATATCTTATCTGGATCTGTAAGAGCCGTATTTACCTTACTTTGAGGTACATA
>JAVYRZ010000001.1:20511-100212 GCA_038729465.1 Thermoplasmata archaeon | reverse complement strand
TGCAAAAGAATCCATTGTCAACAATCCTAAGGCACCACTTTGAGAAATAAACGCCAGAGATCCATCTTTGGGATATGATATCTTATCTGGATCTGTAAGAGCCGTATTTACCTTACTTTGAGGTACATAAATTCCGACGGTGTTGGGGCCTATTAATCTGCTGCTACCTTTCTTTAAGTACTCTTTAATCTCTTTTTCTCTCAATTCTCCTTCTTTACCAGATTCAGAAAAACCACCGGCAATGGGGATTATAAATCTTACTTCAGCCTCAACGCACTCTTTTACTGTTTCTGGTACGAATTCTGCAGGAAGTACAATTATTGCCAGATCTACTCTTTCATCAATGTCTTTTAATGTTTTATAGCATTTTAATCCCAGTATCTCAGTAATTTTAGGGTTAATCGGATATATCTTTCCATCATACTTCTCTGAAATTAGGTTTTTTAATACCACATTTCCTATCTTATTCTCATCTTTTGAAGCACCAATAACTGCAATAGATCTGGGGTTAAAAAGTTCTTTAAACATTTCAAGATAGGTAAATATTTAATATTAAATAAAAGTTTCACTTTTATTTAAGTTCTGTAAAAATTGTTATCATAGAGAGAGCTTAAAAGATGAAAAGCTTAATAGATATAAATCAATTTAAGATTTATGCTAAAGTTAGTTGGATTGGGTCTGTACGATGAAAAAGATATGTCTATTAAGGCCTACGAAAATATCAAAGATGGAGATTATATATTTATAGAGTTTTATACCTCTTGTTTGATGGGCACTTCTATTGAAAAGTTGGAAAAATTAACAGGAAAAAAAATAAAGATTCTTTCTAGAGAGGATATAGAAAATGAGAGAATGTTGCTAGATCTTGCTAAAAATAATAAAGTATTACTATTATCGGCAGGGGATCCACTGATAGCTACCACCCATATTGCTTTGAGACTCAAGGCTTTTGAAGAAGGTATCCCTGTAGAAATTATACATGGCACTTCAATACAATGCGTAGTACCAGGGTTATTAGGTCTGCAAAACTATAAATTTGGAAGGACCGTGACAATACCATATCCTGAAAATGAAATTTATTCAAAGAGCGTTTATGATTTTATTAAAAATAACTTGAACTCTGGATTGCATACATTGGTTCTACTAGATATTAAAGATGATAGATTTATGACCGCTAACGAAGCATTAAAAATACTTGTTAAAATGGAAGAAATTTTTAAAAGTAAGGTAATTGAAAAAAATACAATCGTAGCAGTAGTTTCACAAGCAGGTTCTGCAAATCCAACATTAACCTCAGGCACGATAGAAAAATTAGTGGATAAAGATTTTGGCCCAACGCTACACACTATGGTTATAGTTGGTAAAATGCATTTTATGGAAGAAGAAGCTTTAAAAAAATTAACAAAATCTTTTTACTAACTTACTTTTAATTCATTTTTTAGCAACCTATCAAAAAAAATTTTACGCACCGGTTTTGATAAAAATTTTATAATAGAGGTTCTTAATGTTAAATAGGTGAACCCTATGGAAATGAGTTACTTTAACAAAATAGATACCGATGAAATTATAGCAATGGCTGCCTATTCCGAAGATGAATCGTACAAGTTCTATCTTGCTCTGGCAGATCAAGTAAATAATGATTTTTTGAAAGAGAAACTGAGGTATTTTGCTGATCAAGAAAAGTTTCACAAAAAGATATTAATAGATCTAAATGAAAACTTATTTGGAAAGAAAGAAGTTAAAGAGCCATCAAAAAAATATCCTTTCGAATGCTTCATACAAAATGCGAATATACATAATATTAACTCATTACTAGAAACGATAGAGATAGCAATGAACTGTGAAAAGAGAGCAGAAACGATCTATAAAATTATCTCTACAAGATTAAAAGATAAATACGCAAAAAAGATTTTTTTATATCTATCAAATATGGAAAAGCAGCATTATATTGCACTTAAAGGAGATTATGATTTTTTCAATAAATTTGCAGGATCTATTGATGAATTAAATAAAAAATCATCATTTATAGGTATAAAATTCAAAAAATAATTTTATCCTATCTTTTTTACCTTTTAAATTTTTATCTAAAGATATATTAAAGCTAAGAATATTTCCTGGGCAAATAAAAAAATTATGATTATTTTTTATCAAAAATGAGAGAGCATAGAAACAGTTAAATAACCTATAAAATTACTGATAAGATCACATGCACTAAAAGGGCGATGTTCTAGTGATTAGAGAAGCCCGTAAACATATAGGAGTTTGATAGTATATGGTTGACGAAAAAGCTAAAGCTAAGAATATGTATGGTTTCATACGAGAAGCATGGAATAAACCAAAAGATACTTATGTAAGAAAATTACAGTGGGAAAGATTGATAGAATGGAGAAAATCCCCAACGGTCACAAGGGTAGAGCATCCTACAAGATTGGATAGAGCAAGAGCTCTTGGATATAAGGCAAAACAAGGATATATCATTGTTAGAGCACGCGTTCGTAGAGGTGGGTTAAACAAACCACAAATAAGAGCTGGTAGAAAACCGAAGAGAAAAGGTATTGTAAAAATTACCATGAAAAAAAGCATACAGAGAATTGCTGAAGAACGTGCCAACAAACATTATCCGAACATGGAAGTTTTAAATTCATATTGGGTAGGGCAAGATGGAAGACATAAATATTATGAAGTTATATTGGTTGATAGGTCACATCCAGTAATCAAA
Organism: Thermoplasmata archaeon; assembly: GCA_038729465.1. NCBI lineage: Archaea > Methanobacteriati > Thermoplasmatota > Thermoplasmata > Thermoplasmata archaeon. The sequence continues at coordinate 97,493 of JAVYRZ010000001.1, read as the reverse complement.
AATGATCCTAAGATTTCATGGATTTCAAACCAGAGAGGAAGAGCACAGAGAGGTAAGACAAGAGTTGGACAGAAAAACAGAGGACTTACCAAAAAAGGCAGAGGTAGCGAGAATAGCAGACCTTCAGTAAATGCAAATAAATAATTTTAAATTTTTGTTTATTATAAAATATCGATTAGAAAATGTTAAAAATATTGCAAGTTAGTGATCTTGCCACCCCACACTTAGGTGGTACTGAAAAGATAGTGTGGAAATATTCTACTTTATTGAAAGATAGAGGAAATGAGCTATCAATATATACTCTTTCAATACCTAGTACCAAGAAATTTGAGATGATAGATGGAATCAGTATATACAGAAAATCAAAAATAAAATATTTTTCAATAGGACTGGATAAAAAACTCATAAATTTTGACATTGTACATAGTCATTCTATGATAAACTCAATAACGCTAAATGTATATAAAAAATTGAACAAAGACAGTGTGGTTATAAGCCATTATCACGACGGTTACGATCAGCTATTAAAAGAATATTCTGATGGATCTAATACAAAAAAATTGGAAAAATTTGTTCCTTTTTTAATTCGTGGGGATTTTGATTGTTATATAACTCCCAGCAACTATGCAAAAGATAAGCTTATAAAATTTGGAGTTAAAAGAGACAAAATAGAGGTATTGCCACATGGTGTTGAAGATTTCAGTTCATACGATAAAACTCTAATCAGAAAGAAATATGGCATTGATGAAAAAAGTAAGATAATAGGGTTTGTTGGGAGATTAACAAAAACTAAGGGCCCGCAATATCTTGTGGATTTTATGCCTGAGATTTTAAAAAATGTTGATGCAACACTAATGCTTGTAGGCCCCAACCCTGACCAAAAATTAAATGGTTTTATAGGTTTACAAGATCAGCTAAAGAGAAGAGTAAAAGAACTAAATATCGAAAAAAACGTAATTTTTACAGGCCCCATACAATACACAGATATGCCATATTATTATAATGCTTTTGATATTTTGGCTGCTCCAACTATTTCCGAGGCTTTCGGATTGTCTATCTTGGAATCATTAAATGCCGGAAAACCAGTTGTAGCATTTAACAGCACTGCTGTACCAGAGCTCGTGATAGATAATAAAAATGGCATTTTGATTGACCCTTCAAATTATGAAAAAATGGGCTCTGCAATAATAAAAATATTAACTGATCAAGATCTTTATCTAAAATACTCTAATTTTGCAAAAGAGTTCGTAAAAAACTATCGCTGGAGTAAGATAATAGACGACCTCTTGAAAATCTATAACAGATTTTTATCTTGATTTTTTGTTTTTATATACGTTTTCTATGAATGCTTTATGCAGTACAGATGGCTCTTGAGGCCTTGACTTAAATTCTGGATGGAATTGTGATCCAATATAAAATGGATGGTCTTTTACCTCAAAAATTTCCATTCTAGTTCTGGTTTCATCTACCCCCGTAAATATCATTCCTTTATTTTCAAGATCTGGAATATACTTAGGATTAACTTCATATCTATGCCTGTGCCTTTCATATATTTCTGTTTTTCCGTACCATTCAAATGCTCTGCTTTCTTTTTTTATTATTACTTTCTGTGCGCCTAATCTCATAGTACCACCAAGATTTTTAATATCCTGCTGTTCTGGCAGTAAATCAATAACTGGATTTTTTGTGTCTGGATCAAATTCAGTACTTATTGCATCTTTCAATCCCAATACATTTCTTGTATATTCAATCACTGCTATCTGAAAGCCTAAACAGATCCCCAAAAATGGTATATTGTTCTCTCTAGCATACTTTGCAGCCAATATCTTGCCTTCAATGCCCCTTTTCCCAAATCCACCTGGAATAATTATCCCGTCTAGATTATCAAGTGAAACTTTTCCTTCTTCAATATCCTCTGCGTCAATCCATACAATATTTATTTTTATTCTCAAAGATGAACTCACATGAACAAAAGCTTCTCTGTGACTCAGATATGAGTCTTTTAAATGCACGTACTTGCCAATAAAACCAATATTTACCTCTTCTTTTGCACCATTTAAATTATCTAAAAACGTTTCTACATCATCGAGATTAGAATCTCCATCTGAAAGACCTAATTTTTTAAAAATATAGTCTCCTAAGTTCTGTTTTTCAAACACTAACGGTAATTCATATACACTTTTGACGTTTATTGCACTGATTACTGCTTCTAATGGCACATCACAAAAATTAGAGATTTTAGTTTTTGTATCTGCACCTAACGGTTTTGTAGTCCTGCCAATAATTATGTCAGGCTGTATTCCTATTGCTCTTAATTCTTTTACACTGTGTTGAGTAGGCTTTGTTTTTTGTTCTCCGACAACTTCGAGCTCTGGTATTAACGTTGTGTGCACATACAACCTGTTTCCTTCTCCTACTTCACGACCTAGCTCTCTTAAAGCTTCTAAAAAAGGCATTGATTCGATGTCTCCTACTGTACCCCCCACTTCTATTAATACCACGTCAGCATTGCTTTTCTTTGCTACATAGTTTATCCTTCTTTTAATTTCATCTGTGATATGGGGTATTATCTGTACTGTTTTTCCTAAATAATCTCCTTTTCTCTCTTTTTCTATTACTGTTTGATATACCTTTCCCGTAGTAATATTATTTTCTCTTGTTAAGTTAATGTTCAAAAACCGCTCGTAATTTCCAAGGTCTAAGTCTACTTCGCCTCCATCATCTAACACAAATACTTCTCCATGCTGATATGGGTTCATGGTTCCTGCATCATAGTTAATGTAAGGATCTATTTTTATGGCCGTAACTTTTAAATTTCTGGCTTGTAATATTTTACCTATACTGGAGGTAGTTACTCCTTTACCAAGTCCAGATATTACCCCACCAGTTACTATTATGAATTTCATAAAACATATATACAATCAAAAAACTTAAACATTTCTATTTTTGAGTTATGTCAAAATGTTCATTGATTATTATCAAAATATCATTAAACATGGAAAGTACTTAATTTATTATCTTTTCAAAGTAATCGATAATTCTCAAAAATTTTCAACGAATGATTGACAAGATCTAAAAAATATCTAAGAGTATTAAGGTAATAAAAAATTACAAAAAATAAAAAAAATTATTTAGATAGATATATATAGATTGTATCTCCTCCACCACCAAACAGCGGGTTCTCTTCATATTGTACACCTTTCAACGAGGGGGAATAGTACCAGAACCAGTTAACTTGCTGTGCATATACGGCGTTGGTGAGATTGACTGCAATTTCTTCTGCATAATCATAGTACTTTAGTGCAGTTGTTACATTACCAGTGCTCATAGCTTTTGCTATATCCTGTTCCATTTTTTCTGTCTGATTTGCCTGGTTTGGATGCCCAGTCATTGAGAATGTAGTTGGGTTGAAACCTGCTCCAATTGGGTACGTCCCATTTTCCTGGTAAAATGCCATTATATAGTCTGAAGGAAATGGATAATCTGGGATCCAGATAGTCTGATAAATCGGCATTGGATTCGCGTTAGGTACCTGATAGCCAAGCCATGTTGCAAATTCTTCATACATTCCTGAGATTACAATATTTGGGTCGATTGAATTTAAAGTTGCTCCCCAGTCTTGCACTGCTGCAAAATCAATAGGATCTCCAGCCGTAACTATTATTGGAATATTTATGCTTACATTGTACATTCCAGATTCTTCAAGATATTCTTTCGCCATGGATATATTATAGGTTGGCACATTCACACCGGCATCCTTCAACTGCTGAGGAGATAAGTATCCCGACATACCCTTTGGAATATCTCCAACAAAACTACTTGAAAAATTTGCCCCATATTTAGCATTTCCAACAAGATTGTTTATATAGTTTGTATAGTTAAATGCATAGGCGAATGCTCTTCTAACATCCAAATTTGTAAAATAGTTTTGTGGTATATGAAAACCTGTACCTAATGTGGATAACATTGTCGTATTTATATTAAAGTTAAATTCAAATCCATATATTGTCAGCGTAGGAAATTCATATATACTTATTTTACCCTGAGATTCATAATGTGAAATTGTAGGATAATAATAGGTTGGTAAATCTGATGTCCCAGTATATATATCTGCCAAACCACCTTCTAGCATTAAAAGCTCTGTCGAAGCATCTTTGATCCATTCGATATTTACTGTATCATTTGCGGCATGACTATATCCAGGAACTCCCTGAATAGGCACATAATTAGGATTAGGGGCTAAAGATACAAATTGCCCAATAAGGTAACTTTTGATCATATATGGCCCAGAACCCATGGCATGATATCTGAGATAATTGTTATAGTTAACTTCATTTCCATACTGTTGATAAGCTAAGAATCCTGTAGGCGTGAATGTAATACCAGCACCATTTTGAACCAGCCAGTTATAATCCATAATTGATGCCCCTAATGGGTCAGCTATATAATCGAAAAATGCAGGATCTGCTTTTAAAAGATGGAAAGTTACCGTCTGCGTTGCATTGTTTACTGTAACTGCATTTGTAATTGCATCATATAAAGCAGTTCCGTTTGAGTACAGTCCCGGTGCAAATCCTCCATCAGGCAATAGATCTTGTGCTATTATCCAATCAGGTGTACCTGGAGTTCCTTGCACAAATAATAATGCTCTTACAAAGCTTATATAAACATCCCAAGCATTGAGAGGATCTCCATTTGAGAATTTCAAGCCACTTCTAATATGGAACGTGTAATTTAAGTAATTTGCTGAAATTTCGCCGTTTGCTACAGTTGGAATAACACTTGCTACTAATGGAATCATCTGAGATTGACTTATTGATGAACCATTGTATGCTAGCAAAGTTTCATACACATTTTGAATAATTTCCATCCCTACAGATTCATAACATATTGCAGGATCAAAAGAATATGCTCCACCAGGTACTAATTCTGCATTAGTAATTACGTTAGAATTTGCAACTGAAGTAGTTGTTAAAAGTTTTGCTGTGGAATTTACTACGATTGTAGTCATATATGTAGTGTTCTGGTACTGTCCGCTGGACAGTATTGATGATAATTCTGATACTGGATAATAGGTGTAGTTTATTCCATTTGATGTATATGTTGTAGGCACATAATTTGTGGCATTGAACGTGATAACCCCGAGAGTAACAGTATATATTCCTGCAGTACTGTATAAATGTGATATGTTATCCGCCATAAAGGTTCCAGATGAGGTATTGAATACAGTATAGTTAATATGAGTAGATCCATCTCCAAAGTTCCATATGTAATATCCAATAGTCCAGTTCGTGGCTGTTGGAGGCTGTAATGTTAGTGCTGTTAATGAAATAGTACTTCCTGGTGAAATGATCTGTGTGCTCGTGGCGATTGAAGGGAGTGTAATTTCAGATGCTAAACTAGGGCTGACTGTGGCTGGTGTCACGGTTATTTCGTCAATGCTCTGCATGTTATTTAGAACTTTACCGTTAATCGTTGCGGTTGCTGTAACTAAATATTTGCCAGATGAATTATAGCTGTGTGTGACCGTATACTCGTTACCCGACAAGTGTGTGGCAGTGCCTGTGTTTCCATCTCCAAAGTTAAATGTCACTTTAGAAGGAGTACCACCAGATATATAAGCCGCAAAAGTAATACTTTGTCCAGCAATGGCAGTTGTAGAACTAGTAGAAACAGTCATGCTCGCTGCAGCACTAGGCATGACTTCTAAAACGGCGATTACTAGTATGATTACCACTATTACTGCGATCACTGCATATAAAGCTTTTTTATTCATATTTTTTCATCTCTCCTTTTTTTTGCTTTGAAATTTATCATAATTTTTATGTGATATGTCAAAGCTTAACATCTATTATCAATACTCTGGTATATATAATTTTTGGAACAATCGATAGCAGAAATAAACCGTTAAATCAATTGTTATTTAACATTAAATTCATACGTATTACAAAGCATTTGTAATAGATTTTCTTTAAAAGTACGTACCTCCAACATTTTTATATCTCAGAAATCAGCCATTTTCTGAGATTTTTTACCTGTAACTATACATGACGTAATAAATAATTGCGCTTATTTATATATTTGAAATGTACACTATCTTTATGAAAAAACTAACTTTGTTAGATAAAAAATATATGTTTTCAGCCATACAGAATGAAATTACAAGAAGTTCTGAATCCAGATAGGAGCATAGACTGCATGGTGTTCTGATGATAGCAAATGGAGTGAGCTGTTATGAGATTGCAAAAATACTGGGACATTCTCCAAGAACAATAGAGTACTGGATCAATTCATTTAACTCTGATGGATTCTGAGCACTTTATGATCTAGAGAAATCTGGAAGACTATCAAAACTATACAGTGAGATTCTCAATGATATTAATAGAGATTTAAGAAAGGATCCTCATGAATTTGATTATTTTCAGGACATGTGGGATGGCATTCTTCTAAAAAGATATTTGCTGGACAAATATAACATAGATCTTGAGGTAAGACAGTGCCAAAACATATTTCACAAACTTGGATTTAGGTTAAGAAGGCCCAGACCTATGATCGTAAAAGGAGATCAAGATCTTAAAGACGATTTTAAAAAAACGCCTGAGTGAGAAATATGAATAAAATATAATCTGATCTCAGAAAATACATCACTGCATTCTGCTATCTGAGGAATGCAGAGAGGACATTCAAAAGAGGCAGGATAAAAAGTATTGAACTTGCTTAATTATCACTCGGTATCCAAGAATCTCTCTCAAAGCCACATTTCAGAAAAAATTTTAAATATCATTCATCCTATAGTATTTTAATGTCAAAAATAATGTATTTCGCAAGAGAGCTTATAAGGGGTTTTTACTGGGTTTTATGGTTATCTGTAGATATCTTTGTACTCTTTCAAATATATTATTATTATCCGGTATTGTGGGTTGGTTTACTTATGCTCACTATTGCAATCGTTACAACGTATTTTGAATATAGAGGGTATCAAAAATTGCTTAAAAAATTATTTGATGTATAAAATAAAAAAAGTTTTTAATTTTTTCCTTTTTCATAGAGCCAGCAAGATACAAAATGACCTTCTTTGTCTTCTATCAATGGTGGTTCTTTTATATCTTTGTAAAGCTCTACAACCATTCCTCCATTATCCAGTTTCACGGATTCTATTCCAAACAATTGCCTGACACTGCCTGCTTTTTTTTCTTTGTCAATCACTGCTTTTATTGTCTCTAAATGCTCTTCTTTCAAAGGTTCAACAAAATTTACTTTAAAACTATTATCATTAAAAATTTCTACATCTTTTAGTATTGGATAATTTAAAAGTTCTTGGTTCCTTGTTGAGTCTAATATTAAACTCATGCTTTCTATCAGTTCTTCTGCAGTCCAGCCACACTTTTCAAATGCGAACCTGCATCTTGTATGAAATCTACAGCCTTGTGGAGGATTGATTGGGCTTGGTACATCTCCCTCCAGTATTATTCTAGTCCTCTTTATTTTTGGGTCTGGTATTGGCACAGCAGATAATAGCGCCATAGAATATGGATGCAGTGGATTTGAAAATAAGGCTTCTGTCTCTGCAATTTCAACAATTTTTCCTAAGTACATTACAAAAATGCGGTCACTTATATGCCTTATAACCATCATATGATGAGATATAAACAACATTGTTAGATTGTGTTTTTCTTTTAAATCTCTTAGAATATTCAAAACTTGAGCTTGAACTGAAACATCTAGAGCTGAAGTTGGCTCATCAAGCACAATAAATTTCGGATTCAGTGCCAATGCTCTTGCCACTGCTACTCTCTGCCTCTGCCCACCTGATAGCTGGTGTGGGTATCTGTTCATAAAATCCTCTGAAAGGCCAACTTCAATCAAGAGATTCCTAGCAATATTGTATGCTTCTTCTTTTTTAACCCCGAAAGAGAATAAAGGCTCTGTAATTATGTCTTTTATTAAATATCTGGGATCTAATGAAGAGTATGGATCCTGATAAACAATTTGCATCTCTTTACGTAGCTCCCTCATTTTCCTTTTACTTAAATGGTATAAGGAGAACTCTTTTATTTCTCCTTTCGATAATTGTTCATTGTTTTTCACTTTCTCTATTATATGTTTAGGCGGATTAAAAAATAAGTATCCTTCAGTGGGTGTAATTAAATTTATTAGTACTCTCCCTAGTGTAGTTTTTCCACAGCCAGACTCTCCCACAAGCCCTATAACCTCTCCTCTTTTAATAGATATATCTACTCCATCTACAGCTTTTAAAGGTATCTTCAGCGTCCTTACAGCTTTAGGTATTTTTATCATAAAATATTGCTTAAGGTCTTTTGCCATCAGTAAATAATCTTCCTCTGCATTATGTAATGGTTCGCTACTGTTTTCCATCGTTTTCACCTTCTTTCTTCGAATATAACCAGCAAGATACAAAATGGCCATTTCCAAGGTCTGTCATTTCTGGTCTGGTTGTTTTACATATGTCCATTGCATAAGGACATCTAGGATGAAATTTACACCCTTCTGGCGGATGCACTAGGTTAGGTACGGTACCCGGTATACTTTTTAATCTACCCTTGCCAGCACCATATGACGGAATAGATGTTAACAATCCTTGTGTATATGGATGCTTTGGAGATTCAAATATATCTATTGTCTTACCTACTTCTGCAATAGATCCTGCATACATTACCGCCACACGATCACTAATATCAGATATAACACCAAGATCATGGGTAATAAAAAGTATGGATGTATTGCTTGTTTTCTTTAGGTCTTTCATAATATCTAATATCTGTGCTTGTATTGTTACGTCTAGTGCTGTGGTGGGCTCATCAGCTATTAATAAATGTGGATTACTGGCTATTGCAATTGCTATTACCACTCTCTGTCTCATACCACCACTTAATTCATGAGGGTATTGGTTTATTACTTTGTCTGGCTCTGAAATATTAACTTTAGTTAAAAGCTCTACTGCTAATCTTGTTGCTTCTCTTCTTATTTCTCTTGGTATATTTATAGGTGCTTTTTTCAATTTTTTAGTGGATAGCTTTTGTAAACTTCCAGATATTTTTCTATTATCTTCGTATAAGGCTGAAATCAAATTCTTCTTTCTAAAACTTGTGATGTCATGCCTGTTTACTATATATGCAATCTGCTCTTTTATCGCAGAAAGTTCTGGATTCTGATTTACAAACTCATCTAGATAACCAATATTCTTTTTATCAATTACATTTATTATTATATCATTAAGTTGCGTCTTAGTAATTTTCTTTCTTGCTATAACTCGAGATGCTAGTACATTAATATGATGCGCATAAAGTACATCTTCAATCTGCTTTTTTATTGATGTGACTGGGTTTAGAGTGGTCATTGGCTCTTGAAATATCATTCCCATCGTATTTCCACGTATCTGGTTCATCAATTTGAAATTTTGTTTTAAAATGTTTCTGTTAACTTTAAGCTTTGCTCTTTTTTTCGAAGGTATAATCCTACAAGCTTGTTTTTGCTTAGTTGCTAAATCTATATTTTCAAATATTATGTTCCCTTCTACAACAGTACCTGCCGTCTCGGGAATTAAGTTCATTATAGATAGTGCAGTAACTGACTTTCCGCAACCTGTCTCACCTACCAACCCCAAAGTCTCTCCCGGCATAATCTCAAAACTTACTCCATCTAGTGCTTTAACTAATCCATTCCATGTTACAAACTGTGTTTTTAAGTTCTCTACCTTTAATAATGGTTCCATGAATTTCACCTTCTCAATCTCGGATCAAAAGCATCCCTAAGACCATCTCCAACAAGATTCATAGATAATGCAAATATTAGTATCGCAAAACCAGGAAACACCAATGTCCACCAGTCTCCTGCAGTAAAGTAACTTGATCCAATAGCAGAAAGGTACCCTAGCTCTGCCATATATCCCTCTGAACTAGGAATGAATCCTAGAAAATCCAATGTTGCAAGTAAAAGCACGACTGTTGCTAGATCAAATGACAATTGCACAATCACAGGCGCAAGTGTATTAGGCAATATGTGTTTAAACATAATTTTTGTGCGACCTACTCCACTAGCTTTCGCAGCCTCTACATAAGATAGTTCTTTGAGTGAAAGCACTTGTCCTCTTACTACTCTCCCGTACGTCGGCCACCAGACTATTATTAATATCAGTGCTAAAACTATGAGAGTTCTACCACCAGGTATGAAATAACCTGCTGCAATAATTAATATTAAAAGAGGTATACTAAAGAATATATCTGTTATACGCATTAATATTTCGTCTACTATTCCGCCATAAAATGCAGCATATAATCCCAGTATTATTCCAATAGAAGCACCTGCTCCAACCACAAGAAAAGAAAATGCAACATCTATTCTAATAGCTTTCAGTATCCCTTGAAATAGATCAATCCCAGGGAAAGTCGTACCAAAAGGATGAGCTGCAGAAGGCGGAAGTGGGACAGGATTAGAGTAATTTGGAATCATAATACCTACATTTGTAGTGATTCCTAACAATTGAGGATATACCTGATCGATAATTGCAATCGAAATATATATCAGTACTATTATCAGGCCCACCGCAGAGCCTGGATTTTTAAAAAGTAATCTGAGCGTAGTTTTAAAATTGTCCATCTTTGGCCCGAGAGAACTCATAAAGGATTGTTTACCTTCTTTTTTAGCCATATTTAATCACCTAACCTTATTCTAGGGTCAAGATATGCGTAAATGATATCTACTGCCAAGTTCGCAACTATTATAGTTAACGCAAACAACAAAGTTGCACCCATTATCCCACCAGCATCAGAAGATTGCATCGCTTGATATGTCCAGTATCCTATTCCTGGATAATTAAATAGTTCTTCGACCACAACTACACCTCCGAGTAAGCCTGCTAACAATAATCCAGAAATCGTAATTACTGGTATTAAGGCATTCTTTCTAGCATACTTTTTTATTACTTGAGATTCAGGCAATCCTTTTGCCCTTGCGAATTTTACATAGTCCATATTCATTACTTCTACTGCACTGTTTCTCATATATCTCATTATTCCAGCCAGAGACGCAAAAGTTAAAGTTAGTGCTGGAAGAACAACATGCTCAAATGCGCTAGCAAATATTATTAAACTGCCGTGTAATAGAGAGTCTATCATCAAAATACCGGTCGGTGAGGAAATACCCATACTATTAATCCAAGAAACAGTACCTAAATATTGTGGAGATACTGTACCTGATATAGGAAAAATTCGTATACCTGCAGATGTTCCTAGATATGTCATTAATAATAATGCAAGCCAGAATATTGGTAAAGATACTCCAACAAATGCAATAACTCTTGTTAATTGATCTACCCAACTATCTTTTCTAACAGCTGCAATAGTTCCAATAGGGATACCTATAAGCATAGATAAGATAAAACTTACCACTGCAAGCTGTATTGTATTTGGAAAATACAATGCCATAGCAGTAGTAACTGGTCCGCTATAAACTCCTGTATGTGTATATCCCAAATTGCCATGTATTATACCATTCAAAAAATAAAAATATTGTATAGCTAGGGGCTGATTTAAACCTAGCATCTTAGTAATTGCAACTTTCTGCGGGCCGTATGGTAAATGCGGATTTATATAAGCAGCAATTACCATATTCACTCCACCAGCACGTGTTAACAAAAATACAATTAATGTGGCGCCTATCACTGTAGGAATCAATAAGAGCAATCGCCTAATTATATAGTAGCTCAATTTCATAATAACGTTGATTGATTTATCATTATTAAATTTTTTCCTTTTTTCTATGGCAGAAATAAACCGTTAGGATTAATCCTAAATAATATTTTTATTTTCTTTTATATATGAATATGCCTTGTTCATTGTCTCTTCTGTATATGGGTTTTTGGAAATGGATCCATTCAGCAACATTTCTATACCTATATCTACTAGCTCTATTATTTTCTTCTTAGATATTCCCCTCTTCCTCAATTGCGTTCTATATTTACCAAAATAGGCACTAATGCTTCCTCCACCAAATACTGTATCTATATACTTTTTATTGCCCATATTTTGATACTGCGCAGTAATGTTCCTTTCTCTGTCAATGCTTTTCCTGTAGCCATGTTTCCATACCTTTTCCTAACATTCCTTCTCATCTTCCTGAAAAATCGTTCTATACTGTTATTTGTTCTTGGCATGGTATGATTCTTGTTATTTGCAAATAATATATTTTTTCGTTCTTTATATCTCTCTATGATCAATTTTATTGCCCGAAAAATATAATCTGGTATGTTTTCATGTATAATATACTTCCATCTCGCTTATCAGTATTTCGCAGTTTAACTGTATTTATTCATCTTCGCTCAATTCTTCAGACAGTTTACCCTTTTCTGGAATCTTGAATGTAAATCTGAGCTTCTGAAACAACCTGTTTATTTCTGAAAGCTTATTTGATATCGCTTTTATGTGCTCATTTTTCGTTACCATTTTTATCAGATTCAATAGCTCTGTAATTATTTGATTTGAACTTGACCCTTGAATCTTTAAATAATATTTTCAAGCATATTTTCTGCCTCTTTACACGCATAATAGAAATTTAGATTATTCAGTGAGAATGGAAAGCCATAGCTACTGCTTCCATTGCTCTTCAATAATTTCTCTAAGACTCTCTTTATGCTCATTAACTCTAAACTTTCTATCTCTGTGCAATAACCTTGCTCTATCTCATATAATGTCCTTTGATTATATTGGGGCATAGATTTTAGTATTGACTTTATTCTTGATTTTATTCTCAGCCTGTTTCTTGCTAACCCTAGTTCTTTATGATAATCGTACATCAATTCTTTTCCCAAATCTCGAAGATAATACAACACATACTCTTTTTGGCCTTCTGAAAATACCTCTTGCGCTGCTAACAGTATCCTTGATCTCATATCACTTACGTCAGGCTCTCCAAACAGATTCTTTACTTCATTTAACACCATCTTTATTTCTTCGTAAGATTCTGCATTGCATTTCTTAACGTATAGCACAAAGTCGGTAATTTTGTCCCTTACTGTTACAATCATTGAATATTCTGAATCTACTGCACCATCTATTTATATATAAAATATATGATCTCATCGCGCATTCTTTTATCTTGTCAATATTCTCTTCGTGTATCCTTGTAAAAATGTCGAGTGCCATATTGCTAAGGTTTGCTACTTGCCTTTCACAAACCCAAGCCCCAAACCAATTGCTATTTCTGAACAGATTTTACCTTCTATAAACCTCATCTTTGCTGATTTTACCATTACATCATTTGCATATTTGCAATATGATGCTATTATGTATCTCAGAGTTTCTGACCTGAATATCATTCTTTCATGATTATTTTTACATTGCTTGATCTTTTCTACTGCTATAAACGTGCCTAGATTTACAGATCTTACAATTTTTCTTACTGTTTTATATGCTTTAAGTTTGGAAACACATACTGGGCATTCTGTAATGTTCGGAGAAAAATATAATTGTATCATTTTAGTTTGATTGTGATCTTGCCAAGTTTCCTATCGTGTTCTATTATGATTTTAACAATAGGCCATACATCTACTTTTATGCCACTCGCATTTAGAATCTTTCTCAATCGATCATCTGTTATGCCTATTTTTAAGAACTTTCTATATATGGATATAAATCCTTATCAGTAAGCTCTGTTTTAGCATTAGATGTTTTGCCAACGTATCCTATATATTTAGCAACAACATTGCCATCTACTTTGCCATCTACTCTTTTAACGCCCTAAAGCTCATAATACTCTTTTCCCGATTTTATTTTTTTTGTGCAGTGCAGTATCTAATTGCAAAAAATCAGTGAAAATTCTAACGTTCTATTTCTGCCATCGATTGTTCCAAAAATTATATATACCAGAGTATCTTCTATTATTAGTAAGCTTTGACTTAGCGTATAAAAACTATGGAAAAGTCAAAGAAAGAAATAGAAAGAAATGGAGAGATGAAAAATATGAATAAAAAAGCTTTATATGCAGTGATTGCCGTTGTAGTGGTAATCGTATTAGTTGTTGCTGTTCTGGAAGTTATTCCTACTAGTTCTTCAGCTTCCATGACAGTTTCTACCAGTACTACAACTGCTACTGTCGGACAAAGTATTACTTTTGCAGCATTTATCTCTGGAGGAACTCCATCTAGCGTGGTGTTCAACTTTGGAGATGGAAACACAGGCACTGCCACACACTTGTCGGGTAACGAGTATACAGTAACACATTCATACAGTTCTGCAGGTAAGTATCTTGTTACTGCGACAGCAACTGTGAACGGCAAAACAGCGGATAACATGAAAAGCATTAATGAAATATCAGTTACTCCAGCATCAGTAAGTCCTACTGTTGCATCTGAGATCACAGTGCCATCAATAATTACGTCAACACAGATTTTTGCACCTGGCAGTACAGTATCATTGACCGCATCAACATTGCAGCCTCCAACAGCCACGAACTGGACTATTGGATATTACATATGGAACTTTGGTGATGGTTCTACAAGTACAAACTATACTGTATTCAATACCTCATCTGGTAACTTCATGGCTGGAACTGTAAATCATCTATACAGCACTGCAGGAATATATACTGTTACTCTGGGGGTCATCACGTTCAATGCCACAAACTATGTGCCCAAAACATATACATCATATGGAATAAACTACACCTATTATCCAGTATCAGAATTATCATCAATACTGTCCAGAGGACAGTACCAGAACACTACCTATATGAGCACGATAGTAGTGAATTCGACCGCTCAGCTCTTGAAAACCAGTGCACCACATACAAACCCAAGTGAGATTACAGTTACTGAGGTAGTGCCAGGTGGAGCATACTCTTTCGATCCGGCAATAGACTATGAAACGGTAGGATTTGAAGAAATAATGAATGTATATGAAACTTTGATTCAGTACAATGGTTCTTCAACAAGCCAGTCACAGATGTTCCCAGAAGTTGCCACACAGGTTCCAACTGTTGCTAACGGCGGAATTTCAGCAAATTACCTAAGCTATACGTTCCATATTAGAAGCGGCTTGAAATTTGCAAATGGAGATCCATTGACAGCGTGGGATGCGTATACAAGTTTCGTAAGGACCTTGCTATTTGTACAGGGTTCACCAGGTACTGCAGGTTGGATATTGGCACAGGATTTATTGCCGGCTGGAGGATTTGCACCGGGATTGTACACAAATGGTACCGCGCTTTATGATAATATTACCAGTGCTATTACAGTAAACAATGTGACTCAGACCGTTACTTTCCATCTTTTAAAAGCAGATCCTGCATTTTTGGACTACATAGCAGATCCAATTGGCGGTGGTATAATAGATTATAGCTGGGCAGTGGCACATGGAGCAGGTATAACATTTACTCCTGCAGGGTTCTTGGCATATACCAGCTACTCAATGGAATCAAACTATAACAATTATCTCAGGTACAATACAATGGGCTCTGGCCCTTATATGATCAAGAGTTACCAAATTGGACAGTCTGTAACATTGGCTCCAAATCCATATTATACTCCTATTCCTGGGGTCCCAGGCTACAATCACACTGCAAATGATACAATTTACATACAATGGGAAAAAGATCCATCAACCGCACTATTGATTGCAGAATCTGGCCAGACCGACATTATTGAAGGTTTGCCTACCTACGACTATCCGATCATGGCACAACTGCAATCACAAGGTAAAATAACCATTACACCATTCCCAACGTTGAGCATATTCTGGTTCGAATACAATTTCAATGTTAACACAACAATGTTACCAACCCTTGGATCTGGATATACAATACCTCAATATTACTTTACAAATCTTGATGTTAGAAGAGCATGGTCCTATGCGTTTAATTACACAAACTACATTGAAAATCTTGTAGGAAACGCTAAATACGGAGCAGATTTTGCCTTCCATTACACTGGTGTAATTCCTGAGGGCATGCCTGGATATATGACTCCGGAACAGTTAACTCAAGCTGGTGCAGTAGTGCCAGTTTACAATCTAACTATAGCAAAGCAGTATATGATAGAATCTGGACTGTACAATACCTCTATAAACATACCGATCATCGTATATGCAGGAGATCCTGTGGATTTTGCAGCAGTACAAGACTGGATAACAACGATGGAATCCATTGATCCAAACATACACGCAACAGCGCTCTACATGGAATTTTCTCAGATCATAGGATATATGGTAGCAGGACAGAATCCAATGCCGATATACATACTTGGTTGGGCTCCAGACTATCCATTCCCGTCAGATTACATGATTCCAATGTATCAGGAAAATGGTACTTACGGAGCAGCAAACGCTTGGAATCCGCAGATTTTAGCAGCAGCAGGACATCCTAACCAGGCAAAAGAAGACGCACTGATGAACCAGTACATAGCTGATGCACAGGCTACAGGTAATGCAACATTAGCACTTAAATACTATGATCAGGCAGAGGTATTAGGCGTGAACCTTACATTCTATACATACACTGAGCAAGAAAACGCATTCTGGTTCTATTCTTCAAATCTGCACGGAGTACAATACGAACAGAATGCTATATATGGCGGTGGCGGAGATACAATGTATATATATCTATGGAAGAGTTAATCTTCCTTTTTTATCTTTTTAATTTTTTTAATTATAATATTTCTGTTGTTTCGCATAAATTGAAGTTTTTAAAAAGTATTTTTAAATAAACTATTTTGATAACAATGTTATAACTTTATCAACATAATTGTAAAAATCAGCTGATCTGTTATTTCTTGGCCTTGGCAAATCTATTTTTATTTCTCCTATGATATGCCCTGGCCTAGGGCTCAATATTATCACTCTATCGCTCAACTGCACTGCTTCATCTATATTGTGAGTAACGAGAATAATATCATCCGGTGGCAAACTTGGATCTGACCATAACATCAATATTTCCTCTCTTAACCCTTCTGCTGTAAAAGAGTCTAATGCTGAAAAAGGTTCATCCAATAATAATAATTCTGGATTTACAGCCAGAGCTCTGGCAATTCCAACTCTCTGTCTCATTCCTCCGGACAACTCTTTAGGATATGCATTTTCAAAACCATCCAAACCAATTACTTTAATATATTTTTCAACAATTTCAGCTCTCTCTTCTTTTTTGATCTCCATTGCTTCTAATACTACCTCAATATTCTCTTGCACTGTAAGCCAGGGAAATAGTGAAGGTGTTTGAAAAACAATCGAAAATTTTGGTTTATTTATCGTTAAAGGTAAATCTTTATAAAGAATCTCGCCGGAAGTTTGTTTATCTAGTCCTATTAATATTCTCAATATTGTAGATTTGCCACATCCTGATGGACCTACAATAGAGATAAACTCTCTTTCAACCATAGAAAAAGATATATTTTCAAATGCTACTGTTTCTTTCTCGCCAGTTTTGAATATTTTAGTAAGATTCTTTACTTCTATGAACGCCATATTACTGGTGGTTAATACATTCTATATTAAATATTTTTACTGGAGTTTTAGTAATATTTTAATTTTGTATATTATTAAATATAATCTATACCTATTGCCAATAATTCATAACTTTCGTTGCATTTTTTCTTTTCTCAAAGTGTTTTTTGATATGTCTAGGACCCAGAGAGATAAAAATAAGAAAAACAAATAAACTTAGATTTCTGCTAAAACTTTATTCAACAAATTATCCATCAGTGATAACATATACCAGCATAGAGCATCTCAATAGAATCTCTGTAAAAATAAAGATTATAAGCTAATATATTTCAGCTATGGATTAAATGATTTCAATTACGGAAGAAAGATAACAGGATCACCAGCTAAAACAATGAAAAAGTATCTTTTTTAGAATATCTCAAAATGGGAAAAAGCATGGCAATTTGAAAACGGATTTGGTAAATTATATGGGTAATTGATTTGAAAAATAGAAAAAATACTGGTAACTTTTATATTATTTTTTAATATGTACATTTTTACTATCAATGTTTCCCTTTTACCAGATATAGTCAATCAGTTTCTAAATTAATATGATTGATGAATATGTTAAGATCTAAATACTAAAAATTCAGATTATGCAGCTAAATTTAAAACTTAGATAAAAAGCTTCAAGGAAATATTAAATATTAGAAATACCATTGTTTATTAGAAGATGGTTGCAAAATTAAAAGATTTGGAAATCTTAGAGAGCTCATATAAAAATGCTGTGAATAGTAGAGGGGAAATTGTTTTATTATACGTGGATTATGGAATGGATGTTGATGATCTTTTTAATGCTTTACAAAAAGATAAACAAAATGACAATACCATTTTTTTGAAGACTGAATGTGTTGGTTATAAAAATGTAGAACCATATTATTGCTTTTTAGAGATATTAGATTCTATTAAAAATAAAGATTTGTATTTAAATGTAGATCTTAAAATTGAAGAACTAAATCCTGAAAATTATGACCCGATAGTTGATCCAATCATATATGAAAGGTTTATAGAAATATTTAGTACAATTTTGTATTCTTATAATATTGTATTATATATAAAAAACATTCAATTGGGAGATATAAATTCATTAAATTTGTTTAGTTATCTAGCAGACTTTTCCATAAATAAAAATATTTTAGTGGTAGCATCTTACTATATTAGTGAAGAATCAAATCCGCACTTTAATAATGTCTTATCGCTTTTAGAGTTGAAAGCAAATGTAAAAAAACTAAAAATTGAACAATTTACTTTAGGAGAACTTTTTTTATTTTTGAAAGAGGGAAGGTATAATATACCAGAATATATAATCGAGATAATATATAACATCACAAAGGGTAACAAGTTAAAGGTTTTAGAAATATTAAGTACCTTTGAAACAAACAAATATATAGATGAAGATAAAAACTGGATCGCATACGATATAGAGATTAATGAAGATTTTTTTAAAACTCCAGATCCAATAATGATAAATACATATTATAATCTAGATGAAAAGCATCTATTAATATTGAACAACGCGGCAATTATTGGTGAAAATTTCAAATTACAACTACTAAAAAGCATATCTAATGTTGATGAAAATCTTTTAAATATTATTTTAAAAGATCTAGTAGATATGAATATTATTAATTTTAAAGATAAAAAATATTTTTTTGTTTCTTCATCTTTTCGATTTTATGTGTATAGTAAAATTTCTAATATCAGAAAAAAAGTAGTGCACAAAAAAATTGCTGAAATTTTAGAGCTAGAGCAAGAAGATCCAGCCATAATCGCGTACCATTTTTTTAATGCAGGTATTAAAGAAAAAGCATACCGAAATTACTTAGATGCAGGGTTCAATAAGATGAAAAGCTATGATTTCAAAACTGCATATGAGTACTTTAAAAAGGCAGAGCAGATAAATGGAGATATTAATGCGGATGTCAAGTTTGCTCTTGCAGAAGTCTATAAAAACATGGACCGATATGAAGAAAGCATTAATTACTATAATTCTTCATTAGAAGAACTTAGTGAAAATAATAAAATAGTAGCTTATGCAAGTTTAGGTACAGTTTATACGAGATTAGGTAACACAGAAATTGCATTAAAATATTTCAAACAGGTTTTAGAGAACAGTAATGATCCAAAATTATTAGTAATTGCACACCGTGGAATCGCAAATATATATTTTATTAAAAAAGATTTAAAAAATGCGCAGGAACATATATCTATAGCTTTAGAGATTTTAAAAGGTCTTGATGATCATTATGAAATAGCAGAAACTTATAAAGATCTTGGAAAAATATATGCAGAAAAAAATGAATCTGTGGATCAAATAGAGCGCGTTTATCTAAAAGCATTAGAAGAATATTTTAAAATAAATTATTACAGTGGTATAGCCAAAACTTACAACAACATTGCTGATATATATTTAGAGAAAAAGAGCTTATCGGAGTCTAAAAAATATTTTGAGATAGCTATGAAGTATGCCAATTTAGGAGGAAACTATGCTATAATATTGGCAGTAAACTATAATTTATCAAAAATATATTTATATGAGGGAGATATACGCAAATATCTTTCTAGTATCAATATTTCAAAAAAACTTATGGATATTGAAGCAATGGGCGAATTTTCTTTTTTGATCAATTATTCACTTGGTAATTTTTCATTGCTAAAAGGTAATTTTAATGAGAGTAAAAAATATTTTTTAAGTAGTAGAGATTTAGCATTGAAACTGGATATATTTTATAGATGGGTTTTAGCAAACGAAAGATTATTTTATATTGAGATGATCGTGGGCAAAAATCCACAAATAGACATATTAATTCAAAACTGGCAAAATATGAGAAAATTTGAGACAAGTAGTGTTAAGTTAGCTGAGCTTGAATCAAAAATTGCATATTATATACTTTATGACCTAAATGAAGATATCCCCAATCTATTTGATATGTATATAAATAGCTTTAAATCCAGAGAGTATTCAATGTCTCTTTTAAATGCATATCTTTTGTATGGGGAATTCTTGCTTTACAATTATAATATCCATGATTTCATTGAATTGTACGATAAAATTTATCAACTCTCGAAAGAAAAAGATTATAGGGACTTAAATCTACAGATTCTAAATATAGTATACTACTACATAACTGAAGATCCAAGGTTTTCAGGAGAATTAGAAAAAATAGAATATAATTTAAAAGAGAATTCTTTGATCTTTTTGCTCTCGAAATTATATTTTTATTTAGGCGTTTATCAGGTTAAAAGCTCAAATGATGATTTCTATCTAAAAAAATCAGAATTATTGTTTTTGAGTATTGGTGCTTACGGTTTTGTAAATTCAATCAAGAAAATTAAAAAATAGGGGAATGAATTATAGCATTATGGTAGAAGTTGATAAAGAACTTTTAAACTTGTGCGATAATTGTCTTGGCAGAGTATATGGAAAGCTATCGCATGGTCTTTCTAATGCAGAAAGGGGTAAGGCTATCAGGATATATTATGCGCTATCCAAAAATGTAGATTATAAAGAAACTATTCCAGAAAAATGCGCATTGTGTTCAGGCATATTTAATAATATAGAAAAATATGTGAGTTTAGCTTTAAAATATCTTAAAGAGTTTGATTTTGATACATTCTTAGTAGGCAGTAAAGTAGATTCAGATATAATTGCAAAAGAGAAAATAATACAGGAAAAATATGGAAACAATGGGGAAGAAATAACCAATGAATTAAACAGAGAGATAGGAAAGAATCTTTCAAGAATTTTGAATAAAGAGGTGGATTTGCTTAATCCGAACATTGTAGTTCTGGTGGACACTATGTATGATTCAATCAAGATATTTTCAAATCCAGTATTTATTAGAGGAAAGTATAAAAAATATCAGAGAGGCATCTTTCAGACACACCAAAATTTTGAAAATTCATTTACTGTAGAAGATTATATTGGTAGCATATCAAAGGATTTTTTTGGAGCTGAAGATTATGTTTTGCATGGAATGGGAAGGGAAGATGCAGATGTATTAATGCTTGGCACTGGCAGACCATTTATATTAGAGCTAAAATCACCGAAGAGGAGGCATATTGATATTCAAGAGTTAGAGAATCAAATAAATCAGCATGCAGGGGGGAAAATAGAAGTAGAAGAGCTAAAGTTATCTAGTAGGAAGGAGGTTCGTGATATCAAAGGCACAAAATCAAGAAAAACGTATAGGGTAAATGTTAGAATTGAAAAGAATTTACCATATAATATATTAGAAAATTATATTAAAGAATTAGAAGGAAAAGTTATATATCAGAGAACTCCATTGAGGGTGTTGCATCGTAGGTCAGATTTAGTTAGAGAGAGGACTGTGCATAAAGTAGTACTGGAAAAATACACAGGCAATACTCTAACAATTATACTGGAAACTGATGCAGGACTATATATCAAAGAACTGATTCATGGAGATAATGGCAGAACCATACCAAGTTTCGCAGAGATTATAAACCAAAAAGTAGAAATAGTAAGTTTAGATGTAATAGCTATACATGATTTGGAGGATTTGAACAATGAGTAAAATGTCACATGGACCAAGATCAAAATCGAGACAGAAGCTTAGAAAGAACAGAAAAGATGGAACTATGGTACCTCTAACAAGATACTTTCAGAGCTTTGAGGTAGATGACAGAGTCGCAATTAATATAGACTCTAGCTTACATAAAGGCATGCCGTTTCATAGATTTCACGGAAAAATAGGGAAAGTTATAGGCACACAAGGTAATGCATACTTAGTAGAGGTATCTGATGGCAATAAGAAGAAAGTTATTATTGCAAATTCTGAGCATCTAAGGAGACATGAGGTGCCTAAATGAAAAAAAGGTATGTATCTATTCCGGAAGTAAAAGAGATTCTGCAAGAAATAAATAAAACTAATGAACTAAATAATTTACAGAAGAATACTTTAAAGTATGCAGAAGACTTTTCTAAAGTTCCGTTAAAAAAAGTTAAAAAACTCAGAGAAGAGCTTTTAAAACTAGATTTTATTGACGAAAAATTTGCAACTAAACTAATCGATATTATACCAAAAAACTATGAGGAAATCAGAGCGATCTTCCAAAAAGATAATATTGTTGTCCCATTAGATGACATCAAAAAAATTTTAGAGATCTTCGAAAAAATATAAAAGTTGAAGGGGTGAACATTTTTGGAAGATTATGTTTTTATATTAGATTATTTACCACAAGGTAGAATTGAAGAACGCGCTTTTAAAAGAACTCCTTTAGCGCTGGCTATAGGTGAAGATGAGTTTAAACTGTTTGAACTTATTCCAAAAATGAATGTTACCTTAAGAGTTGGTGAAAGAGTGTATATAGGTAAAGATCTTGTAAAAAGAGATAAGATAGAGCATGTAAAAAGGCGCATTGCCTTTGAAGAACTGACTAATGCTGCTAAGGGAGAAACAGAGTTTGTTATTGAAGATATTGTAAAAGCTCAAGAAACAAAATTTATCAATTTTTTCAATACTGCAGGCCCAATAACAACCAGATATCACATGCTTGAGTTGTTACCAGGGTTGGGAAAGAAAACAATGTGGTCAATAATTGAAGAGCGCGAAAAAGAAAAATTCAAGACCTTCAGTGATCTTGAAAACCGTGTAAAAACCATTCACCACCCAGAAAAACTTATTACCAAGAGGATTATGCTGGAATTGGAACAGAGAGATATAAAATACAAGATATTTGTAGCAAAATGATCAGATTACATAAGAAGTTTGGGCAGGTATTTTTAATTGATAAAAATATAGTGGAAAACATTTGTAAATATGCGGATATAAAAGATAATGAAATAATCTTAGAAATTGGAGCAGGCACTGGCAACTTGACAGAGAAACTGCTAAAATATGCAAAGCAGGTAATTAGTGTTGAGTACTCTGATAAATTAGCGTGCATATTAAGAGATAAATTCAATACAGAGATCGAAGCTGGTAAATTGATATTAATTGAAGGAGATGCTTTGAAAATTGATTTTCCATATTTTGACAAGATTGTTTCTAATATACCATACCAAATATCATCACCATTGCTGTTTAAATTTTTTAAATACCGATTTAAAAAAGCGATCTTGCTCGTACAGAAAGAATTTGCTTTGCGGCTAGTGGCATTACCAGGCACAGAAAACTATTCCCGACTCTCGGTTAACGCATACTATTTTGGTATCACTAAAATTCTAGACCATGTTTCACGATCTTGTTTTAGACCTGTCCCTAATGTAGATTCCGCAATAATAGATATCGTTCCGCATCATATTATGAATACTGCTGACGAAAACACATTTTTCGAAGTGACCAAACTATTATTTTCGCAGAGAAGAAAAATGATAAAAAATATATTGAATATCAAAGATATTCCCTATGCAGACAGAAGGGTAGAATCTCTCAGCCCTGAAGAAATCATTGAGATAGCAGACTATATTTTTTCAAAAAATTTAATTAACTTTGTAGATATTGCCCGCTTAAATGAAAAAGATTAGTGCTTATTTACTTTTGATATTAGATGGAATAATATGGGGGAGTACTTTTCCCATCATAAAAATAGCGTTAGATTACACTTCTCCATATATATTTTTAAGTTTAAGATTTATTATTGGATCCGCCATATTTTTTATAATATTTAGATCAAAGATAATAAAGGTGTCAAAAGAAACTGTGATGTTCGGGCTAATAATTGGCATAGCCCTGTTTTTTGGATATTATTTCCAGACTGTTGGATTGCTTTACACTACTGCTTCACATTCTGGGCTTATAACAGGGTTATATGTTATTATTGCACCTATTCTTGCATTTTTTATGTTAAAAGAGAAGATCAATATATATGTGATAGTAGCCATTGTAATGGCACTGGCAGGCCTAATATTATTAACCGGATATTATAGTACGCACAGTCTGAACTTTGGGGATATTCTAACCATTTTTTCTGCAATTTCATATGCTTTCCAAGTAGTATTGATCGATAAATATGTTAAATTTAAAGATCCTATACCTATAACTTTTTATCAGATATTTCTAGTTGCTATATTAAGCTCTTTTTTAACACCATTTAATTTTAAAATTATACTAAATTTTGACCTCATTTTTGCACTTATATTTACAGCTATAGTTGCTACTGCGATCGCAATATACATACAAACAAATGCCCAAAAATATTTGTCATCTGCAGAAGCATCTATATTTTTGACTTCAGAGCCCATCTTTGCAATGATGTTTTCTTACATATTATTAAATGAAACTCTTGGAATCATATCCATTATTGGTGCAGTGATGATAGTATCCAGTATGATCTTGATTGCAGTTAAAAAATAAACTCTTTGAACTCGTTATTTTCCAAAAACACGGCTCCTTTAGTATACTCTTTGTATATCTTGAATAATTTATCCCTATATATCTCTGGTATGTGATTTAACTTGGAATTTTTATTGTCAAAATGCAGTTTTTCTACATGTTCATGAGACGCTCCGTTAATGTGATAACCCATCTTGTTCAAAATATAAAATACGTGCTCTCTCTCATCATCATCAAGCCTTAATTTTGTATTGTTGATATTTTTTTCAAAGTTTTGAAGATGTTCATTTTTATAGTTTATTATTCTTGGATCCTTACCGTTTGCAATTACGAAAGATAATACTCCAAGACATTTAGTGCATTCGCCACAGGGTATTATCTCCTTATCCTCTATGTGACAAGAATGACATGATCTCTGTAACTTAAATAATTGAGGATATCTGTTAGATAATATTCTTACCACTATAAGACCATATAAAGGCCTCACTGCACTCCATTGCACGATATTAAAACCTTTTTTAAAAAAATAGTCAGTCATATACTCATCAAATTCTTCGCTTTGATCATATATTCCATAGCGATGGGGTATATTTTCATATACTCCTGGTACTCTTGGATCATCATACTCACTTCCAAGTAAAATGTTGCCTATATTATACTTTAATAGCAGTGGTAAAAAAGAGAAAATATAGGGCCCAAATATAAACAAGCGAATAGGATATGTATCTGCCCGGATAGATCTATAATCGCTACGAATTATTTTCATATTATCTAACATAAAAAGATAAAATCTATCTATGTTTGACCATACCTTTTTTGTATTTATCTCAGTATTGCTGAACTCTCTATAAGCTGTTATTGCGGTTCTCCAATGCCCACCAGACTCGTTAAAGAATAATGGGTATACCTCCGCTCCGATCTCTTTTAATAACCCATAGGTTAGTAGGCTCTCTTTTCCTCCAGAAGATAAAACTGCTGCTTTATTCTGGTCTGGGTCTGCTTTGTAATTGCTTTCTGATGCTGAAATATTGCAATATATCTTCGCTCTATTATGTGCATTTTCTATTCTAATATCTTCCTGCTTTGGTAAATACTCTTTTTTTATAAATTCAGCTCTTCTGCGGCATATTTTATTTACAAATACATCCGTAGCTGTTATCTCGAGCATATCATATAAATATTTCAAGTCATTTTTATCAATTTCAAAATCTAAAAATATGGACTCTGTAAAAAGTCCATAATTTATCACTGGCATAGTAACGATCATTCTTGCCAATTTTTCAATATTTTCAATATTAATTGGCTCTGAGTACCTAAATTCAAGTTTGAATTCTTTTATATTTCCCCCAGATTTTAGCTTATATATAGAAGAGATACTGTTTTTAGTAACTATAGGATTGCTAATGTAAATCTCATCAAAACATTTTAGATCCATTGCCTCTCCCTTTTAATCTGTTTTTTCCAGTATTTTTACTAATTCACTTGTTCCTTCATATAAAGGTGCAATTGCAGGAATCCCATATTTCTCAAAATAGTATTTTTTATAGTACTCTAATTCATCTTTCGCCATGTTTTCAGTATTAAGTGTTATTGCTGCAATCTTTTTTCCGGATAATAGTTCTATTACTTTTATGTATTTATCAATGTCATGGATAGGATAATTCTCAAATCCATCGTAGTACTTTCTCTTTGGAGAATGCTGCAATATTATCACGTCAGGCCTACCGGCCGCTATAATTTCGAATCCTCCTGGATATGCAGGATGCAATATTGCCCCCTGCCCTTCAATTATTATAAACTCTGGATGATTATCATTCCAAGCCTTTACTACTTCTGTTTCAATACCACCTGCAACAAAATCATTGATCATAGAATCTATTAACGCACAGTATTTTGCTCCTTGCATCCATCCAGTCTGCCCGGTTCCTATAAAAATTGTACTGTGCCCTACCATGTTCAAATTTTCTGTTAACATTACAGATGTTGTCCTTTTACCTACTGCACTGTCAGTTCCTAATACTGCAATTTTTTTAGCTTTTACTTTTTCAATTTCACCTGTAAAAAAATCACATTTATGTAAAAACATCTTTCTGACATCTGTGATCTTGACCTTGTTAGCCTCACTAATTTCTTTAAACTCAGGATCTTCACTTAAAAATTCATGCAGCCCAGAAACTACGCTAATTTTATTTTTTAAAGCTTCAATAATGTAAGGTCTGTACTCTTTTGGAAGTAAACCTCCATCAGTAGCAGCCCCTACAATTAAAGTGTCAGGATGATCATCTAAAAATTCTTTAATGCTCGCGCGTATAGGTATATTTCTAAATTTTCCATCCAGTACTTCCCCAGCATCTTTTCCTGCAAATTTAGAGTCTATTAACCCTATAATATCATATCTTTTTGTAAATCTAACTAATCCATGAGCAGTTTTACCGTTAGATGTATCATAAACTCCTTCAGCTAATATCACTGCTTTCTCTAATTTTGAATCTACCCAACTTTGGTCTGGATAATATGTCTCTAATTCATAAGGCTTGATTATACCTTCACTTGAAAAATTACTGATATCACTTTGGGAATTAGATAAATTATTATAAGTTTTTACTTTGATATCCTCTAACATAAAATCTTCTAACTTTTTCATATACATGACTCCTGTTTCAGATACATCTTTTTTATTGTATATTTTTACATTATCTTTTAAAGTGCCTAATGATTTTGTAACTTTATTTTTATTTGCACTTAAACTAAAAATAGCGTAAATTGCCTCTTTATTGATCTTATATTGCAAAGAAAAATCATAGCTTAAATTATTATTGCTTGTCTTAAAAAAAGTCTCTTTCGATTCATTATCATTAAACTCTGTTTTATCGTTAAAAATAAAGTTAGGTTCAAAATAGCTATATAAATTCCTTACATTTTGATCTTTTAAAAAAGTTTGGATTTCCTCATATACCATTTTTTTATAAAATGATCTATTTACTAAAAATTCTTTTGGGTGGCCGTCACTATCACCGTCGTCTTCCATTTTTTATCACCACATTAAGGTTTTCCATAGTGAGATGTTATCACATACCTATATTTTAATATTTCTAAATTTTAGCTCATACGTCGTCTTTTGAAAGCTTGAAAATACGGCAAATTTTTTTATCTAATATCTTCTATGAAAAAGATTTACTTGACAGTGATTTAAACCTCTTTGAAGATATTAATTTTATGCTTTCCTGAATGTTCAATTCCTGCATTTCTCAACAATTTCGCCACATATTTACCTGTTGTTGATGATTCAAGTGCTATTCCTGGCATTTCAAGCAGATATTTTACAACAAACTTGTTCCGGGATTCTTCATTGTTCTCCATTTCACACTCTTCTATTATTTTTCCATCTTCTTCCATCCTTGTCACGTATACCAAATCCTTATGTACATCCAATTATCATTTCCCCACCTTATTAAGTGGGTTCGTGAGAGATTATAGGGCCGTAAATCTCGACAAACTTCTATTCACCCTTGTTTCAGGGTACTGTGCCGAGATGAAGAAGTGGTCAACCTCATAGACGACCTCGAGTGTCAAGAGAAAGATCGACCACATATCCGACTCTCACGATAACACCGTCATGTTATCGCGGTCAAATACCTTTTTTATGACACCTAAATTATGATATATCTTGAGAATTGGTAAATGACCATTATTATGAAGCTAAGTTAAATAAAGAATTAGTATTATACTTAATTTTTACATTATTGTAATTAATGATAAATATATAGTGTAAATGACACTTTCTTCTAAATTGCAACTTTATAATCCTGAAGACTTATGAGAATTGAAAAGTTAAATATATGAAATATTTATTCTTCTCTTTTATGAATATTAGAATTGCAAATATCAATGATCTTAGACTTGTTAGAAAAATAGAGAAAGCATCTTTTAATAAATTTGCGTATAGTACCAATGAACTAAAAAATATGCTTTCTCAAAAAAATTCTATGACATTAATATATGAAAACCAAATTCCATTAGGATATATAAGTTTTATAAAAGTAGATGATATTTTTGGAGAAATTGAGTCAATAGCTATAATTCCTAGCGCAAAAAGGACTGGAATAGGAACTATTTTGCTCAAAGAATATGAAAAAATTATGATGAAAGAAGGAGTTAAAAGATCGGTATTAGAAGTAAGAATACATAACCGAAAAGCTATTAAATTCTATGAAAAGCATAATTATAAGATAATAGATAACCTAAAAAATTTTTATTCTATGAGTTATCGTGGGTCAAGAGACGCATATCTTATGGAAAAATTTCTATTTTAATATTTCTAAACAACTCTAATATCTCTTTTTTCTATTATTCTTGCCCTGTATTGTATTTAAAACATAAGTACGAGTATTATGCGTAATTTTTACTATATTTAAAGGATAAATTATCAATTTTTATTTTGTAATAATGATAAATATAAAATATAGTGTAAATGACACTTTCTTTTAGATTACAATTTCATAATCCTGATCTATTACTAAAAATGAGATTTATCAATTCTCCGTTGAAAAATATTGAGAAGATTATCAATTAACATAACTCACATATTTCGAAAACGATGCAAATTAAATGATCAAGATAAAAACTATGGCTTCGGCATAATGAAATAATATTCACTTGTCAACGAAGATTTGATACCGTCTAAAAATGGAAAAGATTATCTATTGATAAGATTATTACCTCTTGAGAGGTTATAAATATGGTTAGTTATCCTCAATATCCGCCTCAAGAGCCAAGCCAGGCTGGTAATATACCTTCTTCGCAACCGTCTTTACAGCAACCAATGCCACAATATTACCCAAAGATAAAGATTGGAATAGCAGAGCTATTCAACGATTCATTAGTTATTCTGTCTATTTTAATAAGTCTATTATTGATGTGGATTGGTACTGTATTTTATGCTGCTAATATTGGTGGTGCCAACAACACTTTGTTAGAAGTTGCAGTTATAATATACTCTTTAGGAACTACACTTTTATCGTTTATATTATTAATAATCCCATTAATAAGAAAAGAAATGGATAAATGGGTTAGAGTGGCTTTTATATTGTCAGCTGTAGTAATAATAGCATTTGCATACATTAGATTTGCATAAGTTCTCTCACAAAACTATTTTTCTTTTTTATTCACGTTTAGTATTTGATTTAATGTATGATTATTTCAAATGCAAAATAAGTTCTTTAGTTAATGTTTTCAACATAGTAATTAAAGAGGTTACTTTTTAATATTTCATGGCATTTATTTTTACTGCTTTGACTAAGTATTAACTGTTTTTAGTTTTTATTATATAGGATTTTACAAATATTAACCTTATCTGTAATATTAATAAAAATAATTTATCTTATTTCTTCTATTTTCTTGCCAAAAATTGTCTCACTAAATAATAGAAAATTTTAAATTATAAGAGTTAATATTAAGTTGATTCTTATGTCAGTTATATATGAAGGATCTAAAGGATTAGTGGTGGATTTAATAGCTTACACAGACTATGCCTCGCAATATAAAGAATTATTGAGCGTTTCTGGCAAGGGTCCAGACTATATTGCAGCTGAGAGCGGTTCTATTTCACATTCTAAAAATTTTAAAGATCTCGATAATGAAAAAGTAAAAAATTTAATAGCGCTACTAAAATCTTTAGGCCATGAAAGTGTTTTCGAGCATGTCAGTTTTACATTTAGGATAGAAGGAATCTCTAGGGTATGTTCTCACCAGTTAATTAGACATAGATTGGCATCGTTTACTCAGCAGAGCCAGAGATACGTTCCTTTAGACCCAACCTATATATTACCAGAGAGTGTATCTAAAAGCGAATTTAGAGATGAAGCATATGATCTTATTTCTAAGACCACTGAACTATATAAAAAGATGATAAATGCTAAAATTAAGAGAGAAGATGCTCGTTTTTTATTGACTCAAGCCGTAGAAACAAAAATAGTTGTAACAATGAACGGCAGGGAATTACGGTATTTTATAAGTTTAAGAGCAGATAAATCGGCACAGTGGGAAATTCGTGCTTTAGCTTTGGAGATGTTAAAAAAAGTATATAATGTGGCACCTTTGCTTTTTGAAGATCTTTACAAAAAATATTTTTTACAACCTTAATAAAACCATTCTTTAATATTGTATAAATTATATATAATACAAAATTAGAAAGTTATATATAGAGGAGCTTATTTTAGAGTGTGAAAGGTGTATATTTATGGCATCATTAATTAGCGAGGAAGATAAAAAATACCTAAAAGAGCAGTTTGAAAAAGATCTAAAAGACAAAGTCAAGATAGTTGTGTTTACTGACAATTCTCCAGATTGTAAATACTGCAATGAAACATTGGAAATCACAAAAGAGTTGGGGGAGTTATCTAGTCTGATCTCTGTTGAAAATTACAATCTTAAAGATCCTAAAGCAAAAACTTTTAATGTTGAGTTTTCACCTACAACCATTATAACTGATGAAAAAGAGTCAATGGGGGGCAGAATAAGATATACTGGTATCCCTGCTGGATATGAATTTTCGTCACTTATAGAAGATGTGATAAGTATCTCGTCTGGAAAATTAGAATTTAATGATCATGTATTAGAGCATTTAGATGAAGTGGACAAACCAATAAAAATTCAGGTATTTGTTACACCTACCTGCCCCTATTGCCCTAAAGCGGTCAGAGTTGCACATAAATTTGCGCAATATAATGAGAATATTACTGGAGAGATGGTAGAATCTATTGAATTTCCAGATAGAGCAGATAAATACGGTGTGCAGAGCGTTCCGCACATTGTCATTAATGAAAATGTACAATTTATTGGAGCATATCCTGAAGAGAACTTTATAGAATACGTAATGGAGGCATATAAAAAATATAAAAATTAATTTCTTATATTTTTATATTAACATCTTAGTGCCTAAGAGTTGTCTTTTTAAATTTTTGATCACAAAATAAGAGCAGAGTATTCTTTATATAAAAGTATTGAATAGCTGTGTTTGTGCACAGATACATATCCTTCCAAAAAAGGTTCAATTACCAAGAAGACAATTGGATTATCCAATTAATATTTGGAAATAATCTCTCTTATGCTTTTCTAAAAAATAACGCTTTATTTATCAAATATTTTGCAAACTTTTATATTTTTAAAAAAGAGTTTATGAAAATATTTTTTTATAAGAGAGGTACTGTGGCATGATAACAAAACAGATCGGGTTATTTACAAAAGACTCTAGACTTTTTTTCAGACTGTTAGAAAGCATTAAACAATTTCAATTTAATTTTTTGATCTTAGATTCTGCTGAAAATATCCCAAAAAATATATCTGCTATATTATGCTCAAGCTCGGAAACAATAAATTTTGATACCGTAATACACTGTGATATTAATGATGTGGAAAAATGTATCAGAACTGCAGCTTCTTATATATTTGACAAAGATGCTTTTTTGAATATTGTCATTGGCATAGATCCAGGACCTGTCCCTGGCATGGTAGTTGTAGGTGATGGATTTGTATTAGAAGAAAAAATTATAATTGATAACATATTATCTACAATCAAAAAGATATATGAAGACTATAAATTCTTAAATTTTAAAATAAAAATTGGCAGTGGAGATATTATAAATAGAAATAATATTATAAATCAATTAATAGAAATTTTTGCTTTGGAGATTGTTGATGAGAAAAATACTTCTGAATATAAAAGAAATGATATTGTTTCAGCTAGAAAAATTGCCTTTTTAAATGGCACTGTAGTTTCTGAAAGACAGCCCATTCATTATAAAAATGGTGGGATTACCGAAATTCAGAAAAAAAGTCGTATGCTTAGTGATGGTAAAATTACAATATCAAGACTTTTAGCTAAAAAAGTTTTAAGTGGTAAGATATCTATAAAACAAGCTATTGAAATTCAAGAAAAAAATAATAAAAAATGAAAATTTTATTTTTTCCATTTTGGAGTTGGCAATCTCTTTTTAGATCCTGCTGAAAACAAGAAGAGCAATACGGCTATTAAAACTACGACAATAATAAATAAGTCCCATACCCAGCTATAATTGGGAGGATTACCAATATATATCTGATACTGATAGCTATTTTGACCATTATTAAAATATATGAATGTAGAATTCACTACAAATTTTACAGTATGCTGCCCACTGCCCACCGAAGAAACTATCCAAGAAAAATTAGTTTCCGCACTAGAATTTGGATTGATCTCATATATGGTCTTATTTCCAATGTACACGTTATCAAAATAGAAACTAACAGGTATATTGTATAATTTAATTGCCGCACTATTATATACTTTAGCAGTAAATATTACAGGATATACTACCTTTACAGGATACTCAGCAGTATTTGTCACATTTGAATTATCTACTCCACCAATTCCTTGCACCATTATATACACTGTTTGAGGCTGGCTCGGAAATGTAATATTTGTATAAAATATGTTGGTGCTGTTAGAATATGCAGTTATTTCCTGAACTGGCAGTGCACCTACCAGATTTTCGCCAGATAAAAATAAATGATATCCATAATCTTTAAAGTATCCGTTAACTATTATTTTATACTCAATTGTCTGATTTGTTCCTACCAGTGACGGGCCAGAGATTGTAACATTGACAGCACTCGCGTTTGTTAGAGGTACCGAATATACAGTAGCTAGAAGTATGGCAGAGATAAGTAGTATAATAATAGATCTAGCTCTCATTTTCTCACCCTGATGAATATTATAATTGAAATAAATACTGCAGCTACAACTATTATAGCGATCAATAGCAAAGTGGTATCAAATGCAGAAGGTATTCCCTTGTAGTTTAGATTTGTTATTGAGATAGATCCTGTCTTCATAGTGGGCAATGGAGGAGAATAAGATGCAGTATATGCTTTTGCAGAATCTGCAGCTGTGACATAGATTGTAATGTTTTTAGTCACTAAAGTAGAATTTGGTACGTTTTTTAATATTAAGGTGATATAGCTCTGAGATTTTATTGATATTGATCCATTTAAAGTTATGTTATTATAATATAATGTTGAATTCCATCCAAGACCTCTTAACTGTAATTTGTTCAGTATGGATATATTATAAGATTGTAAAGTGTTTCCATTGTTATATATTATAACTGGTATTTCTAGGGTGTTCGAGTACATAGTAGTATTCTTGGCATCGAATTTTATTGTTGTATTATAATAAGCTGTTACATTCACATTTATTGCAAAATTTGTATAATTTCCACTATAAACAGCTCTGAATGAAACGCTATTTATTCCGTAAGTGGCAGATTGCGGTACTTTGATTGTAATATTTAGTAATTCTGATGAGTTAGGGGTTATGTTGAAATTATTCATGCTGAAAGTACTTTTCCAATTGCTGTTAAGGGTTTCTAACTGTATGGTTTCCATGGTATTTCCACTATTAGATATTTGTATTTGGTAAGTAACATTTGTATTAGGTGATACTGTCTGCAAAGGAGTAATTGTATTTTCCGCAATATTAGTTATATTATTTCTCATATATTGTAAGTTTATACTTTCATTTTTATTTATATAAAATGTTTCATTTAAAGAATAAGAAACAGACATATTATATTCTGTCTTTGCGATTTCTGCTTGGAATGTATATGATCCAGCTGGGATGATCAGCGTGTATGTACCGTTAACAGTAGTTACCCTTAATATTGCATTCTGTAATGTAACATTTATAGGTACATTTACCGGCACTCCTTTTATTGTTTCTATTCCGGAGATATAATATGCTTTAGTCAAGGTTATGTTTAAAACTGAATTCTGTGATGATATATTTATGTTTGATAATGATGCATAATAAATACTATTATAGACATAATTTACATATACCGTATACGATCCATATGGTAATTTAGAGAGGTATGTACCGTTAGAAACAGAATAAGCAGTATATGAAACATTAGGATTTTCCGAAGATATAAAATTGATATTTACGTATGGCATCAAATTGCCATTAATAGATACCTTTCCCTGCAATGTTCCAACGGCAATGCTCTTGTGCAATAATATATTTATAGACACATTTCCAGAAACTTTTGTAATGATATATCCACTATAACTATAGTAATAGCCTTGCTCATAATTTACATAATATATTGATATATTAAAAGTTCCCGTAGGTAATTTTAATGATGTAGAACCATTTATGGGAATTATAAATTTAAATGTGTTTGAAGACACAGTTAGTGGAAACTCAATTGCAGGGCCTATCACATTAACTGTTACATTATAAGCTTTAGTTGGCTGTAAATAATAAGTTGAGTTTTGAGTTATTGTAATATTGTTTATTGTAGCATATTCATCTGAATATGAATAATATGTATAGCTACCTACCATCAAATTAGTTGTCGCTCCTGTATTCACAATGTTTCCATTAGTATCAAACCAAAGACTATATGCTAAAGTTGGACTGATACTGACATTTGCAAACATTGCTACATTTAAATTTAGTGTCTGCGTAGAGTTACCGTAATAAATAGTTACACTCTTAGTTTTTGATAGCGGCATTAAATTATTTGCATAGAACGATATATTGTATGTACCTGGCGCAAGGGAGATTGAATATTCTTTGTTATCTGTTGTAACTGAATAGGTATTTACTCCCTTATTAAAATTGACTGTCAATATTCCTGAATAAGATACATTATTAATATAGGATATGTTTCCTTGTAACGTAATATTTTTAGGCAGCAGATAAACATATATGTTCTTACCTGAATATTCTACAGTTTTCTGAACATAATTTGGGGACATTACTGAAACTGTGAAATTTGATTGTGAATATATTGAAAACTGGTTATTCTGTGAGATATAGGTTTCATAAGTAGGGCCATTTGATCCATTCATTATTATTGCCCCATA
Source organism: Thermoplasmata archaeon (assembly GCA_038729465.1). Classification (NCBI taxonomy): domain Archaea; kingdom Methanobacteriati; phylum Thermoplasmatota; class Thermoplasmata; species Thermoplasmata archaeon. The sequence goes on along the minus strand of JAVYRZ010000001.1, from coordinate 61,801 downwards.
AATAATATTGTTATTCTCGCCATTTGCATTGTAAACTGTTCCACTATATGTACTTGTAGATTCTAAAGATACGTTAACGAACTCATTATTTGTAATATTTAGAGAGAAATAGTAAGAATATGGAGTTTTACTAGAACTAAATCCTACCACTCCTATATTATATTCTCCTGAAGGTAGGTATATATAATAATATCCTGTATTGTTTGAATATATGTTTATAAAATTACCATTGTTAGAAATAGATACTGTTGCATTTCCTAATTTTGAATAGTTTAATAATGTATACCCTGAAAATTCATATGCTTTTGATAATGTCAAATTTAATGTAGTGTTCCCACCGATATAAATTGATTTAATATATGAATAGTGAATGTTATCATAAGTATATTGGGCATAAATATTGTAATATCCACCTGGTAAATAAGTGATATATTGGCCAGTAGCATTGCTGTGCACTGATTCAATATTTTGCGGTGATGCGGTATCAGCAAAGCTTATAAAAGCATTATCTGGTATCACTGGGGATCCAGATATCATCCCCGATACTCTATAAAATTTAGATACTGTAATATTTTGGTGCAATGACGTATTCCACTTTTTAAAAGATACTGTATATGGATAAGATTTAATGTATGGTTGATTTATGAATACTGTATAGTTCCCAGGCACTAAAATTGCAGAATATGATCCATTAGCACTGCTGTATACTGTTTCAGTCACATTATTAGTATTTGTTATCTGTATTGGATATGCCAAAGAAGGTGTATTGGTATTTATTATTTCCCCCTTTAATATGTCTGGTAAGAGTGGCAGATCTAAAGTAACATTATTTCCCATACTTACAGTCTCTGTTTTTGAGACATTGTAGGTATTTTTATCTACAGTAATTGCAATCTGATAAGTATGTGGGATAACATTTGTAATTGAATAGTACCCATTACTACTTGTTGTAGCATTATAGTATAATCCATAAGTACTGTTATAATAATGAACTACTGCTCCAGAAACATCTTTTTGTATACCCGATACATTATAATATACTACACCATCTACATTAGATGACGGAACCACTAAATTCTTGGTAATATAATAATTAGGTACACCAGATGCATTAAGTGCGGTGGGTATTCTGTCTGCCTGATCCTGAGAAATATTCAGAGTGATAGAGGATAGCGTTGTTTTATCATCCAACAAAAGTTTATCTAGGCCGCCATCTGTGGTGAACTTTAAAGTGTCGTTTCCTGCCACTGCATAAATGGTATAATATCCCTGAGAATTTGTATAAGTATAATTATGTGGAATTCCATATTGATCATAGAGCGTTACCATAATATTACTTAAAGGTGTTCCATCAGGTAAAGTCACTTTGCCGCTTATGATCGCGCCTGGATAATATTCATCAATTACCACATCATTTACTAGTGTCTGATTTGCAGGAGGCTCTAAATCCACAGTTCCTATACCTTTTTGTTGGTAATAATAAGCTTGCTGAAGAGAAACTGGTTTCCAGGCAGAGGTATGATTCTGATAATTTTTGTAAGGATTCCAGAAAGCTGTCTTGTAAACAACCTCAAAGTGTGTCATGTTCCATCCCTGCATTGGTGGATAATACGCCAGATTTGAAGACAAACCTGGTAACCCCTGCGTTGCTCCAACCTCGCTGCCAGAGTATCCCAAGAATAGCCTGTAAAGAGTAGTGTTGTAAAATGCGGGAGTATAAGAGATATTATAACCCACAATAGCTGCATCAGCTGGAATGTTATTTAAAGGAAAAGTATTACCGCTCGCGTTTATTGCTGTTAAATTATAATATGTATATGGGATATCATTGCCATCTATACTATAAATATCTCTGTCCGTTAATGTTGCTGGTGCATAAAAAGTGCCGGTATCATTTCCGGAAAAAGGAAACATAGCAGAATCAATAAGTACATATGAGATATCATAACCAGTAGCAGCTTCAAGTGCACTGTATAGATTTACCAAAGTATTTTCTGAATAGTTACTGGCTAGACTTCCAGAAATCATTATATATTTTATATTCTGTGACGATATGCTGTTAGCGTAAACTCCATAAATGCTAGGGTTGGCCAGTATAGTACTTAAATATTTTTGATTTGTGTTATAATTATAATAGTCTTGAATGTTTTGTACCTCCTTGGCACCTAAATAATTTACCAAAATCTGCTCGATTTGAGGGGTGAATGTGGTACTTAGCTTTTCATTCACAGCTACTTGCTGATTTCCGTCCAGTACTCTCGCTATTAATAATGCTATATCCTGGCTCTCGTTCTGAGCAAGTAAAAATTGCCCAGCTACCTGATAGCCATCCTGGAAGTTATCTGCTACTACTGGATGCTGTCCCTGCTCTATTGTCTGAAATCCATAATCCCACCAAGAAAGTAAAGCGGGCCGGTCCTCCATAGATAGATTGGTGTTCTGTTCTGACAACCAAGTTTCAGCCCTGGTTAAAGGATCTGTGGATAGAGGCAAATAAGATCCAAATGCGCCTATATACCATGGTGATGTGTAATTAGCTGGCCTCAAAACTGATGGCATTGCATCGTAGATCTGTTTATTGTATTGTGAATCGTTTGTGAGCGGTATCGCAGCATCCATGGCGCTCCATACATTCGGAAATATTACCAGGATTGCTATTAATACTACTACTGCCACCTTGCTCCATTTTACGCTCTTTTTAAATCCTGTAAATCCTAAATGTGACATGTTCTTGAAATCTTTTTTTATCTGTCCAAAGTTGAATTTTGTGATAATTATATCAAGAGCAAATGCGGCAGGAATAATAAATCCAGGGGATCCATTTATAATGAATCTCGAAGCTGAAAAAGCCATATAAACTGAAACTGCAGAAAATATGATGAAAAATATATAATAATCATTTAATGCTTTTCTAGCTTTGTATATCATATATAAGAATCCACCAACAAACAGGAAGAACACTCCAACTCCTACGCTCATTATTAACTCTGAAAGCGTTGGTGGCTGTGCCTCTGCAATAGTAGAGTATAATCTATTTTTTATAAAGTATCCTTGCCCGCTCACTATGAAATGTATCAGAGAAGGGTCAATAAAAGATGCAGCGACATATATTATTATGATTGCTGCTATTGCCGAAGGATAAACTAAAGTCCAAGGATATTTAGAAGTTAACTCCATAAAAATCGTTACGAAGATAGTAAATATTAATAAGTATAATGGAACATTGTACCATGGAGATACAGCATTATCAACAACATACCATGGTAAAGATGGCAGATATGCAAATAATCCAAATATTAGAGATATCATTAATATATGAAAAGATGAAACATTTCTAAATCTATTTATGAAAACCTGTATGATCAAGAATACTAAAATAACTACCTCTACATAAGAGAACCCCTGCCACATCAGGGCCACTGTTCCCAAGCTTATACCAGATAGTGCAGAGTAAATTATCGTATTATGATTTTCAGAGAAAAATTTCTTGGCCCCAATTTTGATGCTTGACCATTTAAACCAGCTTTCAATCCAGACATCTTTTTTAACGCTTTTAAGTGCTTTCAAGAAAAAGTACCATGTTAGTAACGCAAAAAATAGTATTACATCATCGTAGCCACCCCAGCCAGCGATACTTCTGGTCATGTTAGCTGCACTGATAGCAATTAAAAATGCAGATATAATTCCAACCCTCTTATTGAATGCCTCTTTCCCTATTAAGTACATTGGTATGGCTATCAATGCGCCATATATCGATGTAATTAAAATCAAAGCATAATTTGTCGCTAAGTTAATATTAAATCCAAAAAAGGGTGAAAGTGCGTATCCGAATAATGCCACTGACCAATCGAAAAATGGAGGTCTTGGATCCATTAATCCAACCGGATAATTAAGCATTGTATCTTCTAATAATTGATGATGCGTGGTTAATATATAGGATATTGCTCTCTCGTGGTAATATGAATCTGCGCCACCAGATACTGAGAACCATCCATTGCTAGCATTCTGAATTGCTACTGGCAAAGTATAGTATGTCCTTAAAAAAAATGCAAGCCCAATGATAAATGCCAACAACAAAACTATTTTCCACTTATTTAGTCCACCGCTCGATATATTAAATTTACCTAATCGCATTATCAATCACCTATAAGGGCGTATTGTTCCCATATGATTTCTACTATAAAAAACTTTATGATAAATATTTTATATATCAAATTGTTTATTTTAATATTAACCATAAATTTGATTAATATGCTCGATATAAGGTATTTAGAAAGCGGGGTAGGGTAGCTAGGAAATCCCGACGGGCTCATAACCCGTAGATCAGTGGTTCAAATCCACCCCCCGCTACTGTTAAATAGTTGGTTTTGTTTTATCTCTCTGTGTCTAAACCTGTTTATCTAGGAAAAGTAGAGCTTTATTGGTGCGATGAGTGTAATGTACCATTGATCAATAAAAAATGTAGTATATGCAATAAAGATGGAAGGGCTGTCACTTTAACTCCTCCAGGGGATGTAAGACCTGCCTTAAAACATGATCTGGATCTATTGAAAACTATTTTTAAGGATGTCACTTCTGACCTATCTTTTCTTGACGATCGGGTAATTCTTTTGAATAGAATACCTGGAATAGACCGATCTGAAGAAATTATTATAGACGGATATAATATTGGTAACTTGCAGTTTGATTTAAAAAAATATAAGCTTTCATTAAAGCTCAATGCTGTACCTTTTTTAAATCCTGCAAAGAACTGGATTAAAGTTGATGAAGGCGCAGTTAATCCAATACTCAATGGTTCAAATCTACTTATCCCAGGGATAATAGATATTTCCGATGATCTAGACATAAATTCTGAAACTGTATTGTTTGATAAAAATATGAACCCTTTTGCTATTGGTACCTCTAAGATAAATAGCGAACTCTTGAAAAACAATAGAAAAGGATTAGCTGTTAAAGTTAGAGATTCTGGGAAAATTACATCAAAGAAAAATTCTGTTAAAACAACATGGGATAAAGCTGTAAAAGCCAATATATATCATTTAGATCGTTTGGAAAATAAGGCATTAGAAGAGATTAAGAGTTTGGGAAGTATAAATAAAGTAGTTTCATTTAGTGGTGGGAAAGATAGCCTTGTTACTTTATTATTAGTTCTTAAGTCTGGAGCTATGCCTAAATCTTTTTTTTTAAATACCGGTATAGAGTTTCCTGAGACCATAGAATATGTAAAAAAAATAGCTTCACTCCTGAATATAGATATCGATATCATTGATGCAAAAAATGCTTTTTGGGACTCTCTTAATCATTTCGGACCCCCAGGAAAAGATTATAGATGGTGCTGCAAAGCTTGCAAATTAGGACCAACTACCAGGTATATAAAAGAAGTTTACAAAACAGATATACTGACTTTTGTAGGGCAGAGATCATATGAAAGTCAGCAAAGAGCCATTAAAGGAAAAAAATGGAGAAATGAGTGGGTATCTAATCAGATAGGATACAGCTTAGTTCAGCATTGGAATTCACTGAGCATATGGTTATACATATTTAAAAGCAAGATTCCATACAATCCATGGTATGATTTAGGGTTGGCAAGGATAGGCTGTTATCTGTGCCCTTCAACTGACCTTGCTGATTTGGAAATTGTAAAGGATAATTATCCTGGATTTTCAAGATGGGAGGATTATTTAGAATCTTATGCCACTGAAAAAAAGCTACCAACAGAATGGGTAGAGCTTGGATTATGGAGATGGAACCATTTCCCGCCATGGATATTAAATATGCTAGAAGAAAAGAATATCAAAATAGAATATGATCGACATGAAAGAAGTAATTTAAAATTAGAGACTATTTTAAAAGATGATAAAATTATTATAACGTTCAATAAAAAAGTTGATCTCAATAGATTAAATAACATGTTAAATATAATTAATGAAAAAAGCTATAAATTGAATGAAAATAATATTGTTGTTAGTGAAAATCTTAAAAATGTAGTAAAGCAGGTTATCATACAGGCAGAAGAATGTATCGGTTGTGGAGTATGCTCTTCTAGATGCAAAAATAATGCGATATACATTGAAAATCAAAAAGCATGGATTGATGAAAAACGATGTTCACATTGCAGTTTATGTATTGGCCCCTGTCCTGTTTATAGGTTTTGATTATGGATTCAAATATATTAAAAGTTTTAAAAATTCTTTACCGGACTGTTCCTGACCATACAGATTTTTACGATGATCCATTTAAGATACTTATTACAACAGTAATATCCCAGCGAACTAAAGATTCTGTTACTGCTCAGGCATCGAAAAAACTGTTTGAGAGATTTAAAACTGTGGGAGAGCTATCTGAAGGAACTGTGGAAGATATAGCCTCATTAATTTATCCGGCAGGATTTTACAGAGAAAAAGCAAAACGGATCAAAGAGATTGCAAATATTATAGCCCAGTCTGAAACCGTTCCAAACGAGCTAGCTGCACTTTTAAAATTGCCTGGCGTTGGTAGAAAAACTGCGAATATTGTTCTTTCAGCAGGATTTAATATTGATACAATTGCTGTGGATACTCATGTACACAGAATCACAAATAGGTTAGGATGGGTTCACACTAAAACACCTGAGGATACTGAAATAGAATTAAAAAAGATAATACCTAAAAAGTACTGGCATAGATTGAATGGTACCTTGGTGGTTTTTGGGCAGACCATATGTAAACCTGTATCTCCAAAATGCAAAATTTGCCCTGTTAATAAATACTGTCCTTCCAGAAAATTGTAGTTAAAAAGACTACAAAAACTTTAAATTTAGTCATAAAATTCTTACACAAACAGAGGTAATGTTAGATGTACATAATTAAAAAGTATGAATCAAAGACAGGGTTGCCAAAAGAAACTCAATCAATTTGCCCTGTATGCTTAAAAGTCATTCCGGCAACTATATATGAGGAAGACGGAAAAGTAATGTATAAAAAAACTTGTCCGGAACATGGAGAATTTAAAGATATATATTATGGAGATGTAGAACAATACTTGAGATTTGAAAAATTTGCGGTGGACGGTATTGGTATTCAGAACCCGGAAATAAACAGTGGCAACTGCCCAGTAGACTGTGGATTATGCACACTTCATTATAGTCATACTGCCCTTGCGAACGTGGACCTTACAAATCGCTGTAATATGAGATGTCCGATCTGTTTTGCAAATGCTAATGCTGCAGGTTATGTCTATGAGCCAACTTTTGAACAAATAACAGCAATGCTTCAGACCTTAAGAAACGAAAAACCAGTGCCTACTCCCGCAGTGCAGTTTGCAGGGGGAGAGCCTACAATATATCCCCAATTCTTAGATGTTATTAAGAAGGCAAAAGAGCTTAATTTTGCTCAGATTCAGGTTGCTACTAATGGAATCAGAATCGCGCAGGAAGAAAACTTTGCTCAGCAGATGGTAGATGCCGGATTGAATACTGTATATCTGCAGTTTGATGGTTTTAAAGAATCTACATACTTAACTACAAGAAACAGACCGGGTTTTTTGAAAGAAAAGATGGTGGCGATAGATAGGCTTAGGCATACGAAACCATATCCGACTTCAACTGTACTTGTACCTGTAATAGTAAAAGGTGTAAATGATGATGAGGTTGGAAAGATTGTCCAGTTTGGATTGGACAATATAGATGTTATCAGATCTGTAACATATCAGCCGGTAGCTTTTACTGGGAGAATAGATCAAGATGAGCGCATTAAAGGACGTTATACGCAGGGAGACCTGGTAAGGGATCTTATTGCGCAGACAGGATACTTTGAAAAATCAGATTTTTATCCTATTCCTGTGGCCGGTATTTTTGCAGAGTTAGGATCTCAAATTTTCCAGGCTCCAAAACCAGCCTTTACAACACATCCTCATTGCGGTACTGCAACATATGTATTTAAAGATCATCAGAAAAATAAGATTATTCCGATTTCCAAGTTTATTGATGTAGAAGGGTTAATTGAAGAGCTTAGCCCACAAATCTTTGATAACAAATTCGACGGAAAAAGTAAGATCATGAGCGCAGTTTCTTTATCGAGAACTTTTAAAAAATACTTCAATGCCAAAGAGGCTCCTACAGGGTTTAAATTAAGAACAATATTGGATGTTTTTAATGAAGGAAACAGAGATGCATTGGCAAAGTTGCAGTGGAGCTCAATGTTCATAGGTGCAATGCATTTTCAAGACAGTTATAATTATGATCTTGAAAGGCTTAAGAGATGCGATATTCACTATGCAATACCCGATGGAAGGATTATACCGTTTTGTGCTTATAATAGTGGCCCTACCTATAGGACCGGTGTCGAGAAAAAATTCTCAATCACTCTTGAAGAATATAGAAAAAGACATGGAAATGTGGTCGGAGTTGAAGGGTAAATGATGAACGTTGATACCTCATTATGTAACTATTGTGGCTCTTGCATAGGCTCTTGCCCTGTTAATTGCATGTTTTTGGATGAAACGAAGGTTATGATCGATGAAGACAAATGTGTAAAGTGCGGATTTTGCATTAGAGTTTGTCCAGTTGGCGCCATATCTGCGGAGTGGTGGAAATGAAGGAATATAATTATGATGTGCTGGTAATAGGTGCAGGACCTGGAGGTAGCACTGCTGCAAGATTTGCTGCAGAAAAAGGATTGAAAGTGTTGTTGATCGAGAAGAGGCCGGACATTGGTTCACCTGTCAGGTGCGGTGAAGGCATATCCAAGTCATGGTTACCAGAAGTTGGTATTACGCCTCAGAAATCCTGGATTTCAAACGAAGTTTTAGGTGCCAGAATATTTCCTCCTAATGAGGCTACGCATATAGAACTTTCTGCAGAAAAAGCTGGAAATGAGGTTGGTTATATAATAGAGAGAGATAAATTCGATAAATATTTGGCTGCTCTGGCTGGAGAAGCCGGTGCTGAAATATGGGTAAAATCGCCGGCATTAGAGTTGTTGAAAGAAAATAAAAAAGTAGTTGGCGCAATAGTTCGTAAATTTGGAGAAAAAGTCATTGTTCGAGCAAAGATAATAATCGGCGCGGATGGATTTGAGAGTCAGATAGGCAGATGGGCAGGTATCAATACGATGCTAAAGGAGAATGATATAGAGTCCTGTATAGAGTACAGAATGGTCGGAATTGATCTCAATGAAAAATTCACTGATTTCTATCTTGGTTCAGCAGCACCGGGAGGGTATGTATGGGTATTTCCAAAAGGTAAAAGCGAGGCAAATATTGGGATTGGCATCGCTCTAAATAAAATCAAGGATCGTGGAGAAGTTAAAAAGTATCTGGATGATTTTATCAATTCTCATAAAGAGTTGAGAAAAGGAACTCCAATTGAGCTTATCACTGGTGCGGTATCGATATCTCAGGTCCCAAAAACTGTAGTAACAGATAATGTAATGCTAGTAGGAGATTCAGCAAGATTAATTGATCCTATCACGGGTGGTGGCATCGCAAACGCATGCATATCCGGCAAAAATGCTGCAGAGATCGCATATGAAGCCATTCAAACGGGCAATACAAGCAAAGAGTTTTTACAGAAATATGACAAAATAATAAAAGAGAAATTTGAAAAGAGAAATCTGAGAAACTGGTTTGCAAAAGAAAAACTCTCTGAGTTAAGTGATGATACTTTGAATAAATTGGTAGATGCCATATCTTCAGTAAACATTGATTCTATTTCAGTCAAAAGCTTGCTCAGCGCCGTGCAACAAAAATATCCAGAACTGATCAAAGAATTTGAAGATCTTCTCTAAATTTTTTTTATATTTATCAAACGATTTACAAAATATTTTTTATACTTTCGAATCATATAATGTATCATGGATATAAGCAACATAAGCATAATTTTTGTAGACCCTAAATACAGTGGAAATGTTGGCTCATTATGTAGAGTTATGAAAAATTTTGGATTGAACAATTTGATATTAGTATCTGAAAATTTCAAGATTGATGAAGATGCGTATAAATATGCTATGCACGCTACCGATATTTTAACAAGTGCTAAAATAGTTACTAATTTAAAGGATGCTCTTACAGATATGGGATTGGTCGTAGGTACCAGTGGAAAATCTACTGTTTCTGAAAAAAAGTTTTTGAGGATAGCAAAGACTCCAAGAGAATTTTCTGAGAGCGTCTCTGGATACAGTGGCAAAATTGCAATCTTATTTGGAAGAGAGAATTTTGGGTTATTGAACAATGAACTAGAGTTATGTGATTTATTGGTTACCATTCCAGCGAGTGAAGAGTATCCAATAATGAATATAACACATGCCGCCGCTGTGATATTTTATGAGTTATTCGTCAATTTTAAATATGTGCAAAAAGGTAAATTACTTGCAGAAAAAATAGAATTAGATAAAATAAATGAATTTTTTTCAAACATATTAGAAGCTATAGGCTATCCAGAACACAAGAAAAAAAATGCAAAGAACATGTTTAGAAGATTTATAGGGAAAGCCAATTTAACTAAGTGGGAATATCATATGCTTGCTGGCATATTCTCGAAAATTTTGAAAAAAATTAGTAGACTAGAATAGATTCATCTATTTTTGCAGCTCCATAAACACTTCCTTTTCTATTTTTATTGCCAGAGTTTGAAATACCGGTCAGTATTGTGGTTACTTTCAATTTGCCTGTATAGTTGTTATCAATCCTAGCACCTATCTTCACTTCAGAGTTATCCAACATATTTACTGTAATTCCTTCTACCACTTTCTTTAATACTTTAAGAGACATTTCTTTACCGCCAGTGACATGAACTATTGCTCCTGAGGCACCTATAATATCTGTGTCTAAAAATTTAGAATTCAATGTATCATCTATTACACCTTCAATATTATTGATCTCTCCCTCTCCATACAGAATTGTAGAAGTCCCTCCTTTTCTCATCATAAAATTCAGGTCTGAAAAATCTATATTAAGCATTGAAGGTATATTTACTGTATCTGTAATGCTTTTAATTATATCGCTAATAAGATAATCTATAACTGAAAATGCCGTTCTTATAGGTAAATTTGGTTCCATCTGCAACAGTTTGTTATTGTCTATAACTATGACTGTGTGTGAATATTTATGAAATCTTTCTAACGCTAGTTTTGCAATATTTTGTCTGCTGTTCCCCTCTGCCTTAAATGGTAAAGTGACAATAGAAACCACCAGCGATCCTGTGTTTTTGGCGATATCTGCGATTACTGGCCCACTACCACTTCCAGTTCCACCACCCAGTCCTGCCAAAACAAAAATAAGATCATTTCCTGCAATCTGTTGGTATATATCAGCCCTGCTTACATCTGCAATTCTTTCACCCAGATCTATATTTCCGCCTGTACTTCTACCCTTGATTATATTCTGACCTAATACTATTTTAACATTTGCTTCATTGTTTTCAAGTGCAATGCGATCACTGTTAAGAGAGATCATCTTATTGTTCTTGAGCCCCATTTTAGTGAGTCTTGTAATTGTGTTGTTTCCTGCTCCGCCAACACCACATGTTACAGATTTTATCGTCGATGTTTTGATATCTGGTTCAAACGATAGTGCATCTTTAATTAACATATCCCACGCCATTTTTATTACCTCTTGTCAGACATTTGTTCTATTATTTGTGTGTTTTTTTATTTTTATGTCTGACAAATAGCATATTAATTTAGTAGTATATAAATTTTGTTTTTTTTAAGCATCTTTTTTCTAAAACTTGAACACTCTGAATTTTTAATCTTTGAGCAGGGAAGTACCCTCCCGAAGATAGCGAATGAAAGTGAACATGGAGTAAAGTTCAGACATTACCCAGAAATCTATTCCATTGAGATTAGAAAGAATAATATATGAGTATTTGATTATTTTTAAGTGGTGAAAAGAATGACCGATTGGAAAGAAGAAATTACTCAATGGTTAACGTCAGGATCTGATAAGTCTGAAGATCCTATCGATCTGATTTGGAATGTTAGGGAAGAGAATGGGACACTGATAGCCGATCATCCGAAAGTACCGTTTTCTCTATATATATCAATTGACACCCATTTCGTGAGAATGAGCGTGTTTACTGGATTAAACACGGCGTTATTAGATCCCGTACAGAGACTGGACATTTCAAGAAAACTTTTGTTTTTGAATGATCGCATAGATCTTGTGAAATATGTGATCAGAGGGTTGAATGAAGAAATTGTGCTTAGGTCGGAACTGGACCTTATTGCAATAGCAAAAAAAGAGTTTGATGATGTTTTAACTGGGTTGATAACAGCACTATTCTTGATGATTAAAGAATTTAAGCTTGAGGAACAGTTCAATAAAGAACTTTCAGAGAGAGTAATTTTAATGATAAAGGAAAGGATGGAAAAAGGTGCCACAAAACAAGACCTATTAGATTTCTTAGTAAACAAAGTCGGGATGGATAGTAATAGTGCAGATAAGCTATTAAATGAAATTATAAAGAGCACGGAAGAGGTACCTATAAAGCCAGGAGACTCAGCCGCATATCAGTGATTGTTATGGATAAAGAAGAATATAAAAAGATTGTAGATGAGTTAGTATCTACTATCGGAGAGAAAGCTTCTAGGGATAAAATTGAGAAAGAGCTCAATTCATGGCTTCAGTTTTCAGGAATTAACATAAAAGATATAATGAAAAAAATTATTGAAAAATTTAATCCTGAGAAAGAATTTAATGCCTTTATAAAAATAAAAGATATTGAAAGTGGTGATCATAGCGTAAGTTTGGTTGCCAAAGTTTTGTCTATTAATAAAAAAGAGCTTGAAAATAAAGGAAATATGTATTATGGTATCCTTGCAGATGAAACTGGATCCATACCTTTCACTGCCTGGAAATTAAATATTGAAGTATCGAAAGGAGATGTCATAAAGATCGTAAATGGCTATACTAAAGAATGGCGAGATAATGTAAAGATTGTAATTGGTAACTATACGAGTGTCTCGATGATGCCAAAGGATTTAATCAAGAATGTACAGTCTAAACTCAGCAAATTTAAAATCATAGACTTAAAGCCTCAGCCAGGAAGAGTTGAAATTGTTGGAAAAATACTAAGTTCCTCTGCAAAGAATGTGATTGTAGATAATAAAAATAGAACTCTTTATTCTGGCACCATTGCCGATGAAACTGGTAGTATCGTATTTTCTGCGTGGGATACTGAAATTAAAAATAACGCAACTGCCAGGATTAAAGGTGCCTATGTAAAAGAATTTAGAAACATGCCTAACCTTGTTATAGATAAAAACTCGAGCGTTCAGTATGAAGATGTTGAGATAAATGTTAAGAGATCGGTTGTATCAATTGAAAATATTGAAGACAGAGGAGGCCCAGACTTAAAAATAGAGGGTATTATCTTAGAGATCAAAGAAGCTGGAGTAATTGCTAGATGTGATAAATGTAAAAAAGTGCTGGTAAATGGTCTTTGCCCAGAGCATGGTAAAGTTGGCGTTTATCTGGATTTGAGAATCAAGGCTGTAGTTGATGATGGAACTGGCGCCTTAATGGCAATATTCAATAAAGAGGTATCTGAAAAACTTTTATCTTCTAATTTTGAAGAGTTGAAGAAGAGAGAGTCTGAGAACATAGGTGCATCCGTGATACTGCATGAGGTAGAAGACAGATTTCTTTTCAAGCCAATTTATCTGTCAGGGAATATAATGACCTCTGAAAACGGTTTGACAATGTTTGTGAAAGATTTCAGTACAGTAGACTATACGAAAATAGAGGAAGAAGCAGAAAAAGTGTTAGAGAATTTAAGGTGGTAAATAATGAGAAGAGAAACGGCATGGAGAATTTTTTCAGGAGAACTAAACCTCTCTAAAAAGAAAATTGTACAAGATGGAGACAAAGCGATAACCTATGTTTTAACTCCTTTAGGTGCTAAAGTAAGGAGAGTATTTTTAGTAGGTGTACTTGTAGATGTAGTGCCTGCTGAAAGTGAAGATGGTTTTACAAAAGCCAAGGTTTCAGATGGCACTTCCAATTTTTTTATTAAAGCTTCAAAATATCAGGATAGTGTAAGGAAAAGTATCGAAAATCTAGTGCCTCCTTTAATAGTATCTCTTAGTGGGAAAATCTCTGTATACAACCCAGAGCCAGATAAATTCTGGGTAAGTATAATTCCAGAAAATATCACAAAATCAGATGAAAATGTCAGAAAATATTGGATATACAGTGTTGCTAAGAGATTAAACGTGAGAATTAACGCTATGGATGAGGCGAAAAAAATGAAGGATCCTACAGTACAAATGCTTATGGATCTTGGGTTTCCAAAGTCTGTGTCTGAAAACACCCTTTTAGCACTGAGAGAATATGGAGATATTGATGTTGAACCCTATATAAATATACTAGAATATTCACTGAAATCAATATCGCCAGGATATCAGGATGGAGAATTTGAAATCCCTACAATTGAAGAGCCTGAAGAATCTAAAGACAAAGAATATGAAAATAAGATATTAAGCTATATAGAAAGATATGATTATGATGGAAAAGGAGTAAAATACGAAGATTTAAGAGAATATGCAGAAAAGGAAAAGATCAGTTCTGAAAAACTTGACGAGATCTTGGAATCGCTAGAAAATGACGGAATAACCTATCAGCCAACTTTTGGTTACATTAAAAAAGTATAGATATCTTTAAGCCCCTGGATATCACCCAAGTATAGTAATCCCATCTCTTTAGATATGCCATAAACCAAAAATTTTGAAAATTCTATATCCCGCAACATTGGAGAGATTGTATTGGAAGACAGTATGTCAGATCCAGATGAATATATACTTGGAGATGGTAATACCAATATCTTATCTTCTGGCGCATATAAAAATGCAGGAATTGTTACTATTGCGCCTATAGAATCCCTTATTTTTATAGATGGATGCTCATGACCAAGTATCAAAAAACTGTTTTTTCTATCTATCTTCTTGTCACCGTGTACCAAAAGATAATTATTAAGCTTCATAGACTCTACGAATGGTACCTCATATTTAGCAAGTATATTCTTTAAAAAATTGTCATGATTACCGCGAATGATTGTTAGCTTTGTTCTAGACAAAATAAACTCTATGATCTTTTTGATGTCTCTCCATTCTTGTTCAACATTTTTTGAAAACTCATGTTTGAAATCACCATCTATCAAAACCTGCTCTGGGTTATATTTATCTATTACTGTATTCAACAATTTTATAATTTCAGACGTCTGAATCTTGGGCAACAATAAACCTTTCTGTGCCATTACCTCTTCAAACCCTATGTGCAGGTCACTTAGCACTAAAATCTTCTCATTAATGAAAAATAGAGAGTAATTCTTGTTTATGATTAAATCATTATTTAGTCTGATCTCATCGATCATATGACTTTAATAACGAATTCTAATTAATTAAACTTTCCTGAAAATTTGACAAAATATAAATAACAAAAAATAATCCATTACTATTGATGATGCTTTCTGAATTAGGTGAAAGAAATATAATAGATAACATCAGAAAAATATATGATTATAAATGGGTAGATGACGATTGTTCTTATTTTCTAGAAAAAAATAAATATATACTCATCACGGTGGATTCTATATCTAAGTCTATGCACATTCCGGATCATGTAGATCCTGTAAAAGTGGGTTATTTTTTAGCTGCAATAACTCTTAGTGATATAGCTGCTATGGGCGGTATTCCAAAATACTTTATGAGCTCTCTAACCTTGCCAAAAAGCATGAAAATAAAAGATCTAGAAAAAATAGAAAGTGGAATATCAAAATGCCTTAATAAATATAATACAAGGATGATCGGAGGAGATTGCAAAGAGGGAACTGAAATGGTTATATCTGGAATAGGTATTGGGGAAGTAAACAAAAAAAAGATTCTGAAACGTGATGGTATGAAAGTAGGAGATATATTATGTGTGACTAATTATCTCGGCAAAAATAGTGCAGGATACTATCTTTGGAAATTAAAAAATTCAAATGCTGGTGCAGACAAACTTCTGGAGGTTGAGCCTAGAATAAAAGAGGGACTCATTATTTCAAGATTTGGTGCAACAGCTGCAATGGATCTTTCAGATGGCATTTATTCCTCTATTGCACAGCTAAAAAAAATTACAGGACTTGGATTTTTTATAGATTTTTCAAAGATCCCAGTTTCTCCACTTGCAAAAAAAGTGAATGAGGAGCTGGGTATTTCAATAGAAGAACTAACCTTAAATTATGGTGGGGATTATGAGCTATTGTTTACTATACCCCGGGAAAAATGGATGGCTTTGAAGAAATATGCTGAAAAAAACAACTTTAAGCTCACAGAAATTGGACGTGTGAAAAAAGGAAGAAACTTATTGTTAAAAGATGGTAAAGAACATGAAATTAAAGAGAGAGGATATGAGCATTTTACATGAAGCGATGTACTGGCATCGAGAAAGTGATGGAGTAAGATGTGACCTGTGCCCACATCGTTGTTATTTAAAAATTGAGAATATGGGAATATGTGGCGTCAGGAAAAATGTGGATAATAAATTATATTCAGAAGTATATGGATTTGTGTCTGCCATAAGCAATGATCCTATAGAGAAAAAACCATTATTTCATTTTCATCCAGGTTCATGGATCTTTTCTGTGAGTACAATAGGCTGTAATCTCAGGTGTATGTACTGCCAGAATTATGAGTTGAGTAGAGGGCTGATACCGAGATCACAGCTAGAATATTATACTCCTGAAGAGCTTGTGAGCATAGCAAAGAATTATGGCTCTAAAGGCATTGCTTGGACCTATAATGAACCTTCGATTTGGTTTGAGTATACGCTGGATACCAGTAAAATTTCAAAAAAAGATGGGATGTATAATGTTTATGTTACAAATGGATACATTAATGAAGATCCTTTGAGAGAGATAGCACCTTATATGGATGCCATGAACATTGATGTAAAAGGTTTCACTGATGAATTCTATAAAAAATATCTTGGGGGCACTCTTGAGCCGGTGCTGAATACTGTAATTTTGGCAAAGAGCTTGCAAATACATATTGAGCTTACTTATTTGGTGGTGCCAACACTTAATGACAAGAAAGAAGATATTGAAAAATACTTGGACTGGGTTATTGAAACCCTGGGGTTAGATATACCACTCCATTTTTCAAGATTTCACCCAGATTATAAACTGAACTACCTTCCTGCTACTCCAATAAAGACCATGCAAGAAATATATAAATTAGCAAAAGAGCGCATGCTCAGATATGTATACCTTGGAAATTATCCATCCATGGATTTTGAGTCCACTTACTGCTACAATTGCGGTGCTAAGCTGATAGAGAGATTTGGGTTTGACATAAAGATCCTAAATTTGTCTGAGAATGGAACGTGCAAGAGATGCGGCGCTAAGATTTCAATTATACTATAGCTTTTTAATTTCTATCTTGATACTCTCCGCATTATCACTGTTCTTTAGAGATTTTACCAATCCTTCAATTGTATTAAATAATATACTCTGCGCAAATTTGCCTAAATAAACATTCTTATCATTTACCTTTAAAGATATTTTCTTGTCTGGGTTCCAATACTCGCAATTTTTGAAGCTATCTTTTTTCTCATAAATTGCCCTTGCCATTTCTCGGCAATCTTTATGTCCACATTCTCCGCAATCAAATTTTGGCAATGCTTCATGTATCTTTTCTATCTGTCTGTTTACCTTGAGGTATTCCAGTATCTGGTCTAGATTATTCTCAAATTTAAAAACCGTGTTTTTTTCCTCTTCAATATCCCCCACTTTTATTTTTTCTAGCCAATCAATGTTTTTGAACCCTTCTACTAATACAAAATCAAAATTATAAAAATAATTCAAGAACCCGGATAACCTTTCCAACTCTTCTGAACCTTTAATAAAAATTAGCGTTTGATTTATTGCACTGCCTATCACAAGCTTGCTATCCCCGCTAAAAAATATATCAGTATCTTTTCCTTTCAAATCCAGATCAAATCTATCATGATTCGTGTGCTTTACCACTGCAACTTTGTAATTTTCAGCATTCAATTTATTTACAATCGCTGAGATTAACCTGGTTTTACCGCTATCTGATTTTCCATAAAATCCTATTAACATGCAGATCACCTATTTTAACAGTATTGTATCCTCTTCATCTAGACTGTATTTAAAGTATTTACAGCTCTTATTTTTTCCATTACAGTCAAAAGTTCCAAGCTTTTTGCAGTATCCATCCCTAAAATAAGCGCAAAACTCCTCTGGTAATAGATATTTTCCGTAATCACTACACCTATCTTTTATGCATTTAAATCCAGCATATTTGCCATGGCAAATTCCAGATTCATCTTCAAATGCACATCTCATAGCTTTTACACCTTGCTCAAATAAGTAGTATAAATCCGTTATTTAAAATTTTACATTTAATTTTCTTTGTTTTATTCTATACTCTTATAAAATTGTTAATAAGTTCTGCAACCTTCTCTGGTGTTGAAATATGCGGTGAATGACCTGCCTCTTCTAATATATGAAGATCGCTGTTTTTAATAAACTTATTTAAGCTATGCGCATATTTTAAATCGATTACCTGATCGTTTTTGCCCCATATTATGAGCACTTTCGTGTCCAATCTTTTCAAGATCTGTTCATTCATTCGGAAATCAGGTACTGCATTGTTTAATATTATGTTCTTTATTATTTCCTTACTGTTCATCTTTCCTTTTTTTACGATATTTTCCACAAATCTATCAACTTCCTCGTTTGGCAAAGTGCCTACCCCGGGATTTAACCCTGCACTATCAATCAGCACCAGGTATTCTGGAGCTTTGTAAAATATTGAAAAATATAAGGATATCCAGCCACCATAAGAATTGCCCACCAACGCAAATCTATCGATGTTTAGACTCTGCATCACATCAGAAATGGCGTTGCACTGGGCCAGTATGTTATATTGTATATCCGGCTTTGCTGATAAGCCATGTCCTAAAAGATCGAGGTAGAGGATCTTATACTCTCTCAGATAATTAGATAACTTCTTCCAAGCATTTGCTGTAGCACCTAATCCATGCAAAAATAAGACTGGAAATCTACCATTTCTCATCAAAATCGATATCTGCCCATATCTTGTGTCTACGCTAACTCTTTCAAGATTCATAATGTTGAATATCTCTCTTTATTTATATATTTTCAGTTTTACAAGAAAAAACTTTTTAATCTTTTATTAGTTACACATCTTTGATGATGAACCAATATTTTGAAGAATATCCTAAAAAAGTAGAAAAAGTTCTCTCTGACTTTTTTAAAATAAAGAAAGAAAATTGCAAAAATGAAAATATCAGAGATATAATTGAAAAAATTGAAGAATATACTTTAAGAGGGGGAAAAAGAATCAGGCCTGTTTTAATGATCTTCGGCTACAAGCTATATGGTGGTAAAAATACTGAAGAGATAATTAAAGCTTCTGCATCCTTAGAGCTTGTACAATCTTACCTTCTTATTCACGATGACATAATAGATGAAAGTCTGCTACGAAGAGGAAAGCCTACAATTCATCGAATTTTCGAAAAAGAATATGATGACAAAAAAATAGGTGCGGATCTTGCCATTATTGCAGGAGATCTGGCAGATTCTTATGCTACAGAATTGATTAACAGCTCTGATTTTGAAGATCGATTAAAATATAAAGCTATTGTAAAGTTATCAGAAATTATAGAATACACAGGATATGGGCAGGTTCTTGATATCTTATCCCCATATCAAACCGACAATTTTGAAGAGAACTTATTGCTTATTCACAAGTATAAAACTGCAAAATACACAATCGAAGGCCCGTTAATACTGGGAGGATTATTAGCTGGAAAAAATAATTTTGAAATGATCAGCAAATATGCCATAGATGTAGGAATTGCATTTCAATTGCAAGATGACATACTTGGATTGTTTGGAGATGAAAAAGCACTGGGAAAGCCTGTTACTTCTGACCTAGAAGAGGGTAAAAAAACATTGTTGATCATAAAAATATTGGAATGCGCAAATAAAGAAGAGAAAGATAAAATACTAAATATTCTGGGATCAAAAAATATATCAGAAGAAGAACTACAATATGTGCGTAATATAGCAGTAAAAACCGGGGCTCTAAAGTACTCTCAGGAGATGTCAGAAAAGCTTATTGCAGATGCAATAACTACTATCAAAGATCTAAAAGTGCCAGAAAAAGAGTTTTTAATAGAATTTGCAAATTATGTAATCTCCAGAAAATTTTAACTTTCTGAAAAAATTCAGAAGAAAACAGTTAATATCTCTCGATTGATCAGATTATGAAAATTTGATCCTCATGCTCAATTTCTCGTTTTCTGGTATGGCTCTGAATGGATAACCACCTGTCAAATTATGAATTTCTCTTTTTAATTCTAGATAGCTGTATTCCTTAATCTTTCCATTTTCTCTGATTCTCACATTTAATTTTTCATTCTGTATCTCTTTTTCGCCTATGACCACTATATACGGTACCCACTCTTTTTCCGCTTCCCTGATCTTTTTCTGCATTGTTAGTTCTCTGTCATCAAAATCTGCTCTGATAGTATCATTATTGAGTTTTTTGGCTAGTTTTTCACAGTACCCTAAAAATGATTCTGAAACAGGAATGATTCTGACCTGAGTGGGCGCAAGCCATAATGGAAATATAGGTTTTTGGCCATTATGCTTTCTTTTTTCCTGGTTCTCTAAAATAGCATAGATCAATCTTTCTATAGCCCCGCTCGGAGAACAATGTAAAATGTAAGGATACTTTTTTGAACTATCTTCTGCATAATAGGTTATCTCAAATCTTTTCGCGTTTTCTACATCTATTTGAACAGTGCTCAATGCGGCCGCTTTTTGCATAGTATCTATGAAATTAAACTCAAATTTCAAAATAAAATAGAAGAATCGATCGTTCCACATCTGAACCAATATTGGCTTTTTAATTACTCTCTCAAGTTCCTGAATAAACTCTTTGTTGTTTTCCCAGAACTCTTTTGTAAATCTTACTGCTACTTCATAATCTTCAATACCTATCTCCTTCAAAACTTCCATAGAAAATTTGTATTGTTTCAAAAACTCTTCTTTTGCATTATTGAGATCCAGCGTGAGAGTATGCATGTCAGGCATAGTAAATGCTCGAAGCCTTCTCAGCCCCACAAGCTCTCCACTCTTCTCCCTTCTGAATGAATATTTTGCGAGTTCGTAGATCCTGATCGGCAATTGCTTGTATGTTATCACAGAATCTTTCGCAATTAAAAACTGCCCAAAACAAGCTGAAAATCTCAAAAAGAATTTGTTTTCACCCGAAAGGAGAGTATACTGCCTTGCTGGAAAACGCTGTAAATAGCTTTTTAATGCAGGATGTTCATAATCGTACATTATGGGAGTTTCTACTTCCATTGCGCCATATTCTTGTACTTTTTTAGTAACGTATTCTTCTAATAGTGCTTTTATCATCTTACCTTTTGGGTAGTACCTGAAATTTCCACCATCACTTCCCTCTTCATATCCAACAAGTTCTAATTGTTGCATCATCACTACGTGAGGGGGTATCTCTTTTACTGCCCTAGTACCGCTGATCTCGTAATCTGCAAATGTTTTTAGATCTTTATGATCGCTAAAATTAAAATCATCAATATCTTCCAGTTTTCCATCTTTCAATATTTTCCAGTAACTGATTATTTTCTCCTCGGCTTTTACAGCTTCTGGTATAAGATCCTCTTTTATACTTTTAGACAGCTCTGATAATGGATGTCCTTTACAGGAAATCGTGAATGATTTGTACCAGCCAAATGGAGCCCTGTGCACTTCGTACTCTTTATTTAATAGCTCTTCTAATTCCCTTAATAGCTTTTTAGCTGTTTCTGGATCTGCCAGATCAGAGCTTAAGTGAGCGTAAGGATACAATACCAATTTTGTAGCTTTCACTTTAAGAGCCACATCTTTGATCTCAGCAGCTACATTATTTAGCATAGATTCAGAATCTGATGTTTCTACGCTTATAAAACAAACTAATACTTCATCAATACTCTCTTCCTGTAATTCTACAGGCTCAGGATTTTCTATCGCTTTTTCTCGAACTCTGTACTCTAAATGGTCAGAATGTATAAATAATATTTTCATTGTTTCAGATCAGTATGTAAATTTGTTATTTATATATATATTTTACTTATAATCTCATGACAAAATTAATTAAATAAATAAGTTATAGGTGTTTTATGGATCGATATTCCAGACAGATACTCTTGGATAAAATTGGTGCTAAAGGGCAAAGCAAGCTTGCAGATGCAAAGGTTGCAGTAATCGGGTTAGGAGGAACTGGTGGCTTAATAGCTCAACTTTTAGCAAGGCTCGGCGTTGGTACACTCATAATTGTCGATCCGGATTATGTAAGCCTTGATAATTTACACAGACAGCTATTATTCAGAGAAGAAGATGTGGGAAAATTGAAAGTTGAAGTTGCAGCTAATTTTCTAGCCTCGATTAATTCTGACATTAAAATCGAAAAAGTTTATCAGCAATTTAGCGCTTTAAATGCTGAGACTATTGTAAATAAGGTGGATATAGTAATGGATGGAACTGACAATTTCTTGACCAGGTTTATAATAAATGATGCATGCGTGAAACTGAATAAACCATGGGTTTACACTGCCGCTATCAGTTATTATGGTACAGTTATGCCGATTATACCTGGCAAAACTGCATGTTTAAGATGCCTGATCAGAGATCTTCCGGTGGAAGAACAAAAATGCAGTGAAATAGGAGTATTGAATACTGTACCTAGCATGATTGCTTCTATCGCCGTCTCTGTCTCAATAAAGATTTTATTAGGATATGAGATAAAAAACGAGATGTACTATATTGATGGTTGGAACATTGATCTGGACAAAATACAGGTTTTGAGAAACGATGATTGTCAGGCATGCCAAAAAAGAAATTTTGAGTATTTATCAGAGAGATATTACAAAATAAAAAGCTCTTGCTGATAAATAGAAAATTCTTTATTTAAATAGTACATATGTTTTATCAGTATGACTAATAAGATAAACATCCTGCCAGAAACTATATCGGCTAAGATAGCTGCTGGTGAAGTTGTAGAACGACCAGCATCCGTGGTAAAAGAACTGGTTGAAAATTCTATAGATGCCGGCGCGAGAAAGATAATAGTGGATCTGATTGATAGTGGTAAACTCTCAATCATCGTAAAAGATGATGGGGAGGGAATGAGCAGAGAGGATTGCTTAAAAGCAATTGAAAAACATGCAACTAGCAAGATTAAGAGCGAAGAAGATTTAAACAATATCTCAACTCTTGGATTTAGAGGAGAAGCATTATACAGCATAGCTTCAGTTTCTAAAATGATAATTGTTACAAAACGTGAAGAGGATCAGGTAGGTACCATGGTAGAGATTGAGGCTGGAAAGATACTGAACGTTAAAGAGGTGGGGACTACAAATGGCACTACTGTTACAGTGAATAACCTATTTTACAACCTTCCTGCAAGAAAGAAATTTTTAAAATCTAATTTAGTGGAACTGGATCATATTTATGATCTTCTATTCAGATTAGCTATTTCGCACCCAGAAATAGCATTGAAATTTACAAATAATCAGAAAATATTGATTGATGTCCCAGCGTCTGAGAAACTTATGGATAAGCTGAACTATCTGTTTAGCTTGAAAGAGGTCCAGAGCTTTTTATCAGTTGACTTTAAAAATAATAATATCAGGATTGAAGGTGTTACATCCTTGCCATCCATGACCAGGAAGACAAATAAAAACATTATATTATCTGTTAATAGAAGAATAATAAGAGAAAATAACATAATAGATGCGATATTGAAGGGATATGGATCTTTGCTATTCAGAGACCTTTATCCTGTTACTATTCTAAACTTGACTGTACCTTATGATCAGGTAGATGTAAACATACATCCCGCAAAAACAGAGATCAAGTTTTCAGAAGAGACATTGTTGAAAAAATATGTAACTGAGGCAATATCACAGGCGCTGAAACAAAAAGATCTGATTCCCGCCATGAAATTTAACAAACCTGAAACTCTTGAGTTTACGGCACCTATCCAACCTATTAAAGCTCAACAAATATTTCAGACTACTGAACCTAAAAAAATAAAAACACTTGAAGAGTCAGTGCCTAAAATGCTAGAAATAGAACCTTTCGGACAGATTGACAACACATATATTATTGCCTCTTTTAAAGAGAATATGCTGATTATAGATCAACATGCTGCACATGAAAGAATCAGGACTGAGGCATTTATAAAGGGTGTTAAGGATAAGAAAATACAGAGCCTGATCACACCGATCACTCTCACTCTCAACAACATGGAATTAGAGATCGTGATGAACAATATACAGATTTTTAAAGATATAGGATTTGACATTGATAAAATAGGTAAAAATGAGATATTGATCAGGACTTTGCCACCTATTCTTACAAGAGAAGATGCCATTGCAGGGTTGAAAGAGTCCATAAGAGAGGTATTATCAAATAAAAAAATAACCAACATAGAAGAACTAAAACTAAAATTGATGATTTTAATGGCTTGTAAAGGTGCAATAAAAGCACACCAGAAATTGAGCACGAAAGATATGGCGGATCTTATTTACAAACTTATGCAGTGCGATGTGCCTTTCACCTGCCCGCATGGAAGACCTACCATGATAAAAATAGAAAATTCAGATCTAGAAAAAATGTTTAAAAGAAAAGATTGAAAGAGGTTATTTTAACATTTTTACTAACAGCGCTTTCTGTGCATGTAGCCTGTTTTCAGCCTCGTCGAATACCACGCTGTTCTTGCTATCCACTACCTCATCAGTCACTTCAAATCCTCTATGTGCTGGTAAACAGTGCATGAAAATATAGTCTTTCTTCGCATTTTTGACTAGCTCGCTGTTTACCTGGTATGGTCTGAATAACTTTTCTTTCTCTTCTTTCTGCGCCTCTTCACCCATTGAAACCCACACATCTGTATATATTATATCAGCATCCTTTACTGCTTCGGCAGGATCTTCTACCACTTCAATTTTAGATTTACCAGCAGCAATCTCTCTCGCACGCTTTAAAATCTCTGCATTTGGCTGATTCGTAGCCGGGCATCCAATATAACAGTCCATATGCACAACTGCGCATCCTAATATAAGAGAGTTTGCGACATTGTTTCCATCGCCTACATATGCAAATTTCAGGTTTTTAAAAGTCCCTTTTTTCTCAAGAATCGTTAATAAATCTGCAACAATCTGGGCTGGATGCTCTAAATTGTCAAGCGCGTTTATTACAGGGATAGTTGCGTTTTTAGCTAGCTCCAGTACCATATTATGATCAAATGCCCTATATGTTATACCATCCACAAACCTCGAAAGAACTTTAGCAGTATCGGCTACAGTTTCTCCTCTACCCATCTGCATGTCTTTCGGACTCAAATAAAGTGCATGACCTCCAAGCTGCGTCATCGCCACTTCAAAACTAATTCTGGTTCTGGTAGAAGGTTTTTCAAAGATCATACCCAAACTTTTATCTTTTAGTGTTCTCGCATATTTTTTGGGGTCTTTTTTTATCTTTATTGCAAGATCCAGAATCTCATCTATATCATCTTTTATGTCGTATACAGAAATCAAATCTTTATTCATAATATTTCCTCCTTTTTTTTACCTTTATGTCAAAAACCTATTAAAATGTTTTTTAATTTGACTTTTGCAAAAATTGAGAGATAAAATCAGGCATAAAAGATGTAATATAAGTGATCTGAAATAGATTATATCATATTTATTGTTAGTATTCATAATATTAGATCTGAGAGGTTTCTGTAATATATTTTCAACTTTCCGTTGATTATGATCAATTACTTAAGATACTAATAAGTGTAGAAATAGATAAAATACGCTTAATTTTACTATATTTTAGATGTATATTGATTTTCGATGATAGGTTGACAACCTCTATAAATAATGCTTAAATAGCTAAATGTAATTACGTTACTTCTTATTAAAAGTATATGAGTTGAGATCATGGAAACAGTAGTAATAGCAGTAGGCGGAAATGCATTATTGAGACCGGAAGATCATGGAACAGCAGAAGAGCAGTTTAAGAGAGCTAGAGAAACTGCAGAAAGCATTCTAGACATTTTTAAACAATACGAGATAGTAATTACTCATGGCAATGGTCCTCAGGTGGGGGCTATCTTATTACAGAACGAACACTCTAAAAACATTGTACCTCCAATGCCTTTAGACGTTTGCGATGCAATGTCGCAGGGGAGCATTGGATATATGCTAGAGCAAAGTTTTAATGAAGTAATTAAGAAACATCATATTAACAAAGATTTAGTTACCATTATGACAAGGGTGCTTGTGGATGGTAAAGATCCAGCATTTGAAAACCCCAGCAAACCAATTGGTCCATTTTATTCAAAAGAGGAAGCTATGGCTTTAAAAGAAAAAAATCATTGGAATATGGTAGAAGATTCTGGAAGAGGATGGAGGAGAGTTGTACCGTCGCCAAAGCCAATCGAAATAATAGAAAAAAAAGTTATTCGCTCTATAATAGACTCTGGTTTCATCGCTATTGCTGTGGGCGGTGGTGGTATCCCTGTTGTTAGAAAAAATGGAGGCCTTGAAGGTGTCGAGGCAGTAATAGACAAAGATCTTGGTGCTGCGGTATTAGGAAGAGATATCAATGCGGATATGCTATTTATCCTCACCAGCGTTGATCAAGTATATATAAATTATAATAAGGAGAATCAGAAAGCGTTAACTCAAATTCATTTGCCAGAACTTTCAAAATATGTTGGAGAAGGACATTTCAAGCCCGGAAGCATGCTCCCAAAAATACTCGCTTCCATAGAATTCATAAAATCTGGTGGTAAGGCAGTGTTGATCACCTCACCGGAAAAATTAAATGATGCACTAGAACATAAAAATGGAACGTGGATCTATCCTTGAATCTTCTTTTTCCACTCATTTATTTTATTTAATGCTTCTATAGGAGTAAGTGCACTAATGTCTATCTTTTTTAGTTCTTCTAACAGCTCATTATCATCGCGAATCTCAAACACACTCTGGAATATCTTGGCCTGCTTTTTCACTTCTAACACGTTCTCAGACTCTATCTTTTCAAGTACCTGTCTGGCTCGATTTATCAGCAATGTTGGAAGCCCTGCAAGTTTTGCAACTTCAATGCCGTAGCTTTCACTCATTCCCCCACGCATGATCTTTCTTATAAATACCAATCCCTCAGGTGTTTCCTTTACAGAAATATAATAATTTTTAATACCATTCAAAAATTTTTCTAGCTCGATCATCTGATGATAATGCGTTGCAAACAACGTTTTGCAGCCAATAGTGTTATGTATGTACTCAGCAGTAGCCCATGCAATGCTTAACCCGTCAAATGTGCTGGTCCCCCTTCCAATCTCGTCAAGTATTACAAGACTGTTGCTTGTAGCACTATTCAATATATTAGATAATTCGATCATTTCAGTCATAAATGTGCTCTGACCTCTTAAAACATCGTCACTTGCTCCAACGCGTGTGAATATTTTATCTACAACTCCTATCTTTGCATTTTTTGCGGGCACGAATGAACCTATCTGTGCCATTATAATAATTATTGCAATCTGGCGCATATAAGTGCTCTTACCTGCCATGTTAGGGCCTGTAATAATCAAAAATCTGTTTTCATTGCTATCCATATACAGATCGTTTGCTACAACATCTTCCTGTATTATATCAAGTATAGGATGTTTTGAATCTTTTAATTCTATTATCCCGGTATCATCAACGATTGGCTTAGTATAGTTACGCTTCACTGCTAGCTCTGCCAGATTATTTAAAGCGTCTAGCTGCCCTATTCCTTGAGCAAGATTTTGAATTTTATCAATATAATTATTTAATATATTCAATATATCTAAATAAAGATCCTTTTCTAAAGTTACTATATTTTCATCTGCTGATCTTATAAGATACTCTTTTTCCTGCAATTCTGGAGTGGTAAACCTTTCACTGTTCTTCAAACTCTGTTTTCTGATAAAATGAGCTGGTACTTTATTTGAATTAGATGTGCTGATCTCAAAATAATATCCTATCAGGTCATTATATCCTATCTTTAGATTTTTTATGTTACTGTTTCTACGTTCTTTTTCTTCGATGCTCGATATCCAGTTAATGCCTTCTTTCTTTGTCTTTCTGTATTGATCTAAGCTCTCGTTGTACCCATCTTTCAGTATTCCACCAGATTCAATGTTGTTTGGTGGATTATCTATAATTGCTTGTTCTATTAAATAACTTAAGTCAGGCAAAGGATCCATGTTTTTATATATATCTTTTATTATTTTAACATCTAGTTCTTTGATCATCTCTTTTAAATAAGGGACCTGCTTCAAACAATTTTTAAGGGTAATAAGATCTCTGGGATTGGCAGTCTTGAAAGATATTCTGCTGTTTATTCGCTCTAAATCCCCAATCTTAGATAAAATATCAAAAATAACGCTTCTAATTATACTGTTCTTGTACAGCACTTCTACCCCATCACTTCTATACTTTATATGCTCTGGATTTAATAAGGGTTTCTGTATCCACCGTTTTAATGTCCTTGACCCGATTGATGTTTTGCACTGATCCAGGATCCCAAATAAAGTATTCTGTTTTTCATTTCTTATACTGTCAAAAATCTCCAGGTTCTTGAGTGTAGTATAATCTAAGAGCATGTACTCTTTAGACTCATATATCGTAATATTCTTGATAAATTTAATCTTTGTTTTTTGAGTATCGGCAATGTATTTCAATATCAAACTTATTGCAAATTGAAGATGCTCTTTATTTTCTAGTCCTATGCTTCTCAGCTCTGGCACACCAAACTGTTCACATATCTCTTTTTCTGCCACTTTTTTGTCAAAATAAAAATCTTTGAAATAAGTAAGGCTAACTTTAATCTTTCCTTCTATTTCATGTTCAACCTCTTTCTCTGTATCAAATGCTAAAATCTCCGCAGGACGATATTTTAAAATATCGGAAATGAGCTCATTTTTTTGTTCTCTTTCGTATTCTGCACCAAACATCTCGTTTGTGGAGATGTCCACAAAAACAATACCATATCCAGATTTCTCAACTGTTAATGATGCTAAATAGTTATTTTCTTTGGTAAGCAACTGTTCATCAAGTATAGTGCCTGGAGTTATCACCCTTATTACATCTCTCTTAACGAGCCCTTTTGCTTTTTTAGGATCTTCCAACTGCTCACAAATTGCAACCTTGTATCCTTTTTCTATTAGTTTTGAAAGATAAGAATAAATGGCATGATATGGCACGCCGGCTAGCGGTATATTGCTTTTTTCCTTATTTCTAGAAGTTAATACAATATTCAATTCTTTAGATACCAATTTTGCATCTTCATAAAAGGTCTCATAAAAATCGCCAACTCTAAAAAGTAATATTGTATCGGGGAACCTCTTTTTAATAGAATAGTACTGTGCCATAAGTGGTGTTTCCATTATAGATCTATATACTTTCTTCATTTTTAAACTTTATCTGATCTTATTCTTTAAATACTATAAATTATATCTATTTTTAAAATGAATCTGGATAAATTTACAAAAAAAATAGAGTTATTAAATACTGACGCCGCAGTGGTTTTCTTGACTGATAAACATGGATTCGTACTGATAAAAAGGAAAGAGAGAATTGACGATCCATGGTCTGGGCATATGGCATTGCCAGGCGGATTTAAAAAGGCCGAAGAGACTATAATGCAGGCAGCAGAACGAGAGTGCTTTGAAGAAGTTGGAATAAAGCCAGAGATAGAGGGTAGTTTGGGGGTATATATACCTTTGAACCGCAAGATTAGGGTTCAGGCATTTTATGCGTTTTGCAAAAAAACCGAAGAATTCAAGATTAGTGATGAGGTAGAGAAGGCTTTCTGGGTTGATGAAAAAGATCTTAAAAAAGCCGACGATTGTTATTATTATAGAGAATATAAGATATGGGGTTTAACATACAGAATACTTTCTGACATTTTTTGAAACAATGTTTTTATTTGCCGGTTGAGATGTATTCATTTAAAATGCCATCTAGAGTAACAAATCCTAAAGGTTGATCTTCTTTGTTTAAAACCCAAACATGATCAATATTCTTGTTTATAATTATTTTTAGAGCTTCTGCACAGCTATCTGTATCCCTGACAACAGATATTATGTCGTACGGCAGACTCCCAATTTTAATATTTTTAGTGCTTGTTATTGCAAGTTTAGAAATATTTTTCTTAGTTAGCTCATTAATGAATCTTCCTTTATCATCTACAACTGCAATTATATTTTTCTCGAATCTTTCAATATCATAATCTTCAATATTTGAATTGCTGGAAATAGTTATGAATTCTTTTTTTAATATTTTTGAAACTGGAATATAAGATAACGGGTCCTTTACATATTCTAGCTCATGGACTGGTGAATCGGCTCTAGTTTCAACCTGAGACCGGTATATTGTGTCTTTAATCAAAAAGTAGCTTATTGTTACACTTATCATAGCTGGCAATAATAACTGGTAATTCCCTGTCATCTCACTGACCATTAAAATGACAGAAATTGGTACTCTTCCAACTCCACCAAAAAAAGCCATCATACCAACTACTGTAAATGCAGCAATGGTTCCTATATTATCAGGAAAATATGGCATGTTAAAATGCACCATTATTAAGGCAAAGGCATTACCTAACATTGCACCTTCAAACAAAGCTGGCGCAAATACACCTCCGCTACCACCTGTTGCTACGGTAAAAGAGGTGGCAAAGATCTTGAAAATAGAGAGAGAAACAATAAGAAGAATCAGGATATACCATACTGTAATATATCCATTGTTAAAAAGCATAGAATACTGGCCATTAACTATGATTCTTATCCACCCGTACCCAATACCCATAATCTGGGGAAAGAACAAAGCAATAAGCCCTGCAAAAAATCCACCTATGGCCGGCTTCGTATATTTTGGTACCTTTAACTTTGAAAATAATAATTTGGTGCCATAAAAGATGCGAATATAAAATCTTCCAAAAAGCGCCATTAAAACCCCTAAAATCGCAAAGTAGATAAGTATAATTGGGGATGTAAATGTGTACCCTGGTACTATAAAAATTGGCTGATACCCATATACAGCTCCGAAAATACTATATGAAACAACAGAGGCTATGAAAGAGGGCAATATAGCCTCGCTCTCAAAATCTCTTTTATATAAGACTTCTGCCCCAAATATTGCCCCACCAAATGGAGATTTGAACATAGCACCTATTCCTGCGCCTATTCCTACCGAAACTGCAATTGTTCGATCTTTGTCCGATAGCTTTAAAATATTAGCTATTGCTGAACCAAATCCAGCAACAGATAACGCTGTAGGTCCTTCTCTGCCAGCACTGCCTCCACTTCCGATTGTAATGGCAGAGGCTATAACCTTTATCAGCGGTACACGATATCTTATCCTCCCCTTATTTCTGTGAAAGGCATTAATGGTTGCATCAGTACCATGCCCTTCTGCTTCGGGTGCATATTTGTATATCAACATTCCAACAATCAATCCTCCCACAGTCATTATTATTGGTATTAAAAATATATCATATGGCCATATAGGAGATAAAAGGTTGTGGCTACCTGGTTGCACATATCCTGTAAGGTCTGTCAAAAAATATTTTGTAGTGAGTTCAATAAGATAATAGAATATTACTGTTATAACACCACCCATAATGCCTATTAATATACCTAAAAATGTCCATTTTCTTAAATATGAGTAATTAAGTAAAAACCCAAGATTAAATTTTTTAATTTTAAGGCTCATTTTAACTTCTATTAAGATCTCTATTTATTTAAATCTTAACTGTTACAATCATAAAATATGTTTATATATTCATAAGATAATCAACGTTCAATGGAAAAAAGATTTCTTGGGTACGTCTTAATGACTATCGTTGCATTTATCTGGGGTGTAGGTTACACAGCAACTAAAATATGCCTGCAAGTTATGGATCCCTTAACGCTTGGATTTACAAGATTCTTTTTTTCTACTCTCTTTTTCATACCTATCATGATCAAGTTATGGAAAAAACCAAAATTAAAGGACTTTCTTCTAATTGCCATGATGGGGCTGACTGGCGTAATGCTGTACCAGTCTCTTTACAATTCCGGTGCAAACGGTGTTTCTGCGGGAGTTGGATCGATTGTAGTATCAACAGAGCCAATATTCATATTTTTGCTTTCGATGATTTTCATAGGTGAAAGATTCAGCATTTTAAAAATGACAGGGATAATCATTTCTTTTATAGGCATTATATTTATTTCAATTAACAGCATTACAGATCTGCTTAGCATTGTATCCATAATATTGATTCTCGGTGCCTCAATTGCATGGAGTGTTTACACCATTATTTCAAAAAATGTTTTGGAGAGATATGATGCTATGTTTGTCACCTCGTTATCCATGGTTTTTGGAACTGTCTTTTTTTTACCTTTCATTTCAAAAATGCCGGCAGAACTTATAAGATTAAATATAATTGAAATCTATGCACTTGCATTTCTTGTTATTTTTGCAACATTCGTTGCCTTTTATCTTAATTTTAAAGGCCTACAGATACTTACCGCTTCAAGAGCTTCTGTTTTTTACTATTTTAGCCCACTTTTCACTATAATAAGCGCATATTTTATTATTCATGAAGCAATAACAGTAACAATAATAATAGGAGGGATAATGGTAATAGGAGGTGTAGCGTTAGTAAACAGATAGTTTTATTTTTAATGACACAATCTAAAAAAAATGTTTATTTACGCAAATGATATATAAGATTAGAAGGTGGATAACTTTGGACTATTTTTTCAATCCGAGAACTGTCGCGTTAATTGGTGCATCATCAAAAAAAGGAAGAATTGGATTTGAGATCATGCAGTCACTATTACAAACCAAGGCAACAATATATCCTGTAAACCCAAAGGATGATTATATATTAGGAAGAAAATGTTATAAAACTATTAATGAGATCCCTGACAGTATAGATCTATTGGTAGTATCTGTTTCTGCAAAACAAATGCCTCAAATTGTTGAAGAAGCGCATGAAAAAGGCGTAAAAGGGATAGTGATAATATCCGGAGGGTTCAAAGAGATCTCTGAAGAAGGTGCGGAACTGGAAAAAAAGGTAAAAAAAATAGCAAACCTGTATAATATTCGAGTTATTGGACCAAACTGTATCGGAGTATATTCTGGAGATTCTGAATTCAATACTTTTTTTCAGGCCCAGAAAGCTTTAAGCCGCCCAAAAAAAGGGGATATAGCATTTATTACACAGTCAGGGACTTACGGTGTGACACTCTTAGAGTATTTAGAACAGAACAATCTTGGTGTTAGCAAATTTGTAAGTTTTGGCAACAAAATAGATGTGAATGAGCTGGATATGCTGGACTATTTAGAAAAAGATAAAGACACCAAAATCATTGCTGCTTACTTAGAAAGTATAGAAGATGGTCGTGAATTTTTTGAACGCGCTAGAAGAGTAGCAAAGACCAAACCCATAGTAGTATTAAAGACTGGAAGAAATGCGTTGGGTAATAAAGCTGCAAGATCGCATACAGGTGCTCTGGCTCAGAACTATGAAGTGTTTAAAGGGGCTATGAAACAGGCTGGAGTAATTTTAGTGGATGATATTGAAGATCTTGTGGATATTATCAAGATTCTGTCATTTCAGAGGTTGCCGAAAAATGGTAACTTAGCCATGATCACTAATGGTGCGGGGCCATGTGTTGTGACCTCAGATGAGGTTGGTGAATCTAAATATCTAAAACTTTCAGCAGTGAAAGATTCTGAAAGAATAGAACTCGAGAGAGTATTGCCTGATTTTGCAATCATTTCTAATCCGCTGGATTTGACAGGATCTGCCACACCAGACTGGTATCAGGCTGGATTTGATGTCTTGGGGAAGAGCGGGGATTTGGAGATAATAGTATCATATTTTGTAGTACCCAATGCCCCGATATTTAATAATATAGATAGCATGATAGAAGTAATGAAAAATACCAAAACTCTAGACAAGACCGTGATAGCAGTAATGGCCGGCGGTGAATTTACAAAACGCGTTGAAAAAAAGTTGCAGGATTTTAGGATTCCTGTATTTACTACTGCAAGGAGGGTTGTTCATGCAGCTGACAAGATTGTTGAATATTCCATATGGCGGGCAATGCACAATTAGGATCGCGATGCCAAGTGACGCGAAGGGTATTGTAACATGTATGAATAATGTCATGAAAGAAGGAATTTATCTATTGGGAGAGCAGTATTCGTATTATGAAGAATTTGAGGCAGAGAGAATTAGGACTTTAAGAGAGGATTTGACTCTTGTGGCAGAGTACAACAATGAGATAATTGGTGTCTTATTTCTAACGCGGGGCCGCTATATAAAAAATAAGCATACTGCATATTTAAGCATTGCTATAATTGATCGATTTAGGAAGATGGGAGTAGGTACTTCACTGATTAAAACTGCGATAGAATGGGCCAAAGATAAAAAAATAGAAAAAATATGTTTAGAGGTATTTTCTTCAAATTGTGCAGCCATAAATTTATATATAAAACTTGGATTTATAATAGAAGGTAAGTGGAAAAAACAGTTTAAAATCAACAATGAATATGTAGATGATATATTAATGTCTATATTTCTAGAGG
The DNA here is from genome assembly GCA_038729465.1 of Thermoplasmata archaeon. Taxonomy (NCBI): domain Archaea; kingdom Methanobacteriati; phylum Thermoplasmatota; class Thermoplasmata; species Thermoplasmata archaeon. The sequence continues at coordinate 27,121 of JAVYRZ010000001.1, read as the reverse complement.
ATCAACATGAAACTAAAAGTTAGGGAGCTTGATCTGGAAAGTGGAAAAAACACAGTACTGTTAAGCGATGAAGATTGTAGGCAACTAGGGGTATTCCCGCATGATCGTGTGAAAATATATTATAAAGATAAAAGTGTTACAGCAATCGTAAATACATCTAATTCTATGATTAACAGAGGAGAAATAGGAATATTCACAGGTACCTGCGAGATTTTGGGAGTAAAATCGTATGACTCAATTCAGATAGAGCAAACTTTAAAACCAGAATCATTAGAGTTTATAAAAAAGAAGATGCAGGGACTTAAGCTGAGCAAAGAGGAAATTTATAAGATCATAGATGACATTGTTAAAGAGAACATATCAGACATAGAACTATCCGCTTATGTTACTTCGTTATTTATCAATGAACTGAACATTGAGGAAACGGACTATTTGACCAGAGCAATGGTAGATACTGGCGAAACATTGGATTTCCCGTACCCCGTGGTCGATGTGCACAGCATTGGTGGAGTACCTGGCAATAAATATGCGCTGATCACAGTACCTATCGTGGCGGCACTTGGGCTTAAAATTCCAAAAACTTCATCAAGGGCCATAAGCAGTGCTGCAGGCACTGCGGATGTGATGGAAGTACTAGCGAAAGTAGACCTGAGACTTGAAGAGATCCGGAAGATCGTAGATACTGTAGGTGCCACGCTTGCTTGGGGTGGCGCAGTAAACCTCGCCCCCGCAGATGATAAAATAATTAAGATTGAGTATTTGCTGCGCATAGATCCTCAGTCTCAGCTGTTGGCGTCTGTGATGGCTAAGAAAAAAGCGTTAAACATAAATAAGTTGCTGATCGACATACCAATAGGCTCTGAAGCGAAAGTGCATGATGAATTGTATGCAAGAAAGCTAGCAAGAAACTTTATAGATCTTGGAGAGCGGTTAGGAATTAATGTTGAATGCGCATTCACATACGGTGGCCAGCCTGTTGGAAGAAGCATAGGCCCTGCACTGGAGGCAAAAGAAGCTCTGGAAGCTCTTGAAGGAAAGTACAGATCGAACAGCTTGATAGAGAAATCTTTAGAACTTGCTGGTATTTTATTAGAGATGGGAAATATCGTAAAACCAGGAGCTGGAAAAAACAAGGCCAGGGAAATCCTCAAAAACAAAAAGGCACTGAATAAGTTCTTAGAGATTGTAAATGCGCAGGGGTCTAAGCAGATAGAAAAGAGCGAGGATATTCAGATTGGAAAGTACAGTTTAGATATAGTATCAGAAGAAGAGGGATATATCTCATATGTATCAAATGCCTCGTTAGTAACAATTGCCAGAATTTTAGGAGCGCCGAAAGACAAGGGTGCGGGCATATGGGTTTATAAGAAAATCGGTGACAAGGTGGATTCTGGAGAAGATCTATTAAGATTGTATAGTGAAAATAAAAATAGATTAGAAGAAGCACAGAAAGTATACAAAAAATATAAGACATTAAGAATAGAGGGTATGGTTATAGATAGCACTTTTTTAAAAACAGATCATAAAAGTTAAAAAAGTGCATTTTTTTAAAAACATTTAAATATATTTTTTCACTATCCATATATATTCAAAGTTTCATAAAAAAGGTGAAATTATGGTAGAAGATCTTTCTCCAATGGCAAAAAAAGTTTACGAAGCCATGAAAAAAGTAGGTGCTAGTTCCGAAGACAAATTGAAGACCGCTGATGATATTATGAAAGCTTCTGGCGTAGGAAAAGGCATAGTCACTAACTCTCTGCAAGAGCTGCAAAACAAAGGATACATAAAAAGAGTGGCCAGACAAAAATCAGCAGGATATTTTATAATAAAATAAAATATTTATGCACCCCAAAAAGCCTTATCTTTTCTTTTAATTTTCAATACTTCTTCTATAATCTCTTTTTCTTCGTAACTTAATATTTGAGTTTTTAAGAACCTGATATCTTCCTCTCTCAAATCTGCATACAATATGTCATTTTCTCTAAGATTTCTTCCAACCACTGCATTATCAACCGAAATTGCTATCTCAGATCCCATAATTGCTTTATCTAGCGTCTTCTCTTTCTCTCTGATGCTTTTTAATGTGCCAATTACTCTTCCATCAGGTTTTAAAATTTTTACTCCTGCCCTTAATTCTCCCCCAAGAACTCTCACTCCTACTATTGCAGGCTTGGAAACTCTGAATATGTTATTTTCCAGTACCAACAACTTTACTGGGTATATGTATGCCTTTCTTGATTCTGCTTCCAGTTCTAATATTCTATTCTCCCTCCATGCCTTATAGTCATCTATAATCTTATAAAGTATGTTTCCAGAGATCACAGGCACATCTCTTTGATCCAGCGTGTATTTGACGTTGTAAGCCAGTATCACTTTGTAAAGTTCATTTTCAGAGGTCTGTGCATCTACCACGTCCCTTTTTGACACCTCTCCCAGTTCAGCCTTCTTTATCGGTATTTCTAGAATGTTCAGCTCAAAAGCCATAGCCTCCAGAGAACCTATTGCATCTGCTTTTATCACTACACCATCATCTTTCAATTCAATCTTTATATTTCCCTCACTTTTTATCTCTTCGACTATTTTTTCCAGTGTTGCCGGTGTTGCTACCTTTAACATTCCCCCAGCTTTTACAAAGTCAAGATCTGATGCCAGTATCTTTATTCCGGCTGCTGCAGTTGCACAATTAACAATATTCAACTTAGAACTATTATCAGGTGCAGGTCTTAACAACGCTTTTACTCTGGATACTATCGGCTTATATATCCCTTCAAATACAATTATGTCTCCTTTCTTAATAACACCCTGATAAAGTATCAGATCCAGTGTCTTGCCAAACCCTTTCTCGTCTTTTACTTCTAAGATCGTCGCTGCTCCAGGCTCATCTAAAGTCCTGAGATCCGATTCCAAAAACTTCTGAGCCAAACCAACTAACACCAATAAAAGATCTGCAATGCCTACTTTGTGCTTGGCAGAAACTGGTATTATTGCCACATTTTTTGTAAAATCATCAATTCTATCATACCTTTCTGCAGAAAATCCATTGTTGTAAAGCTGTTCAGCTATCTGATAAATTTTTTGATTCAAGTCTTCTACTACTTCCCCACGTTGATCTTTTAGCGCCACTATAAACGGCTTATTATATTCCGTTTTCCAGCCGTATATCAAATCTATTTTATTTGCAACAACCACAAAAGGCGTTTTATACGCTTTTAAAATTTTCAGACTCTCCACTGTCTGTGGCATTATCCCCTCTTTTATGTCTATTACAAGTATTGCAAGGTCTGCCAATGCTCCGCCTCTGGCCCTCAAGGTTGTAAAAGCCTGATGCCCCGGTGTGTCTATAAAAAGTAACCCTGGCACACTGAATTTCTTTTGCCCTATAATATCAGCGCATATACTGTATATATTATCAATTGAAACTTCAGTGGCACCTATGTGTTGTGTGATCTGGCCATACTCGCGAGCGGCAATAGAAGAGCCTCTAATCTGGTCTAATAACGTTGTCTTTCCATGGTCGACATGACCTAGCACGCTTACAATAGGTTGTCTTAATTGCATATCATTTCCTGCTGAATTAAAAGGTAAATACATTTTGATAAATAAATGTTTTTAAGATTTTAATAAAAAATTAAAAGTATTTGTATTTTATACCTTATAATTATGATCAGATTTTTCTCACCTGGCAGCATCACTTTATTTTTTGAAATAAAGGACCAAAACAAAAACTTGCTGAAAAGAGGATCTAGAGGTGTAGGTATAACCACCAGTCTAGGTGCACTTACATACGTTAAAAAAGCAAGGGATACAGAAGTGTTTTTAAATAACAAAAAAATTAAAGCATCTATACAACACACAATATTGAAATTACTAAATTTAAATGCAAATGTTTATACAGATACTTTATTGCCGCCACAACATGGATTTGGAATGAGCGCCGCTGCAGCAATATCTACAGCTTTAGCATTAAATCATGAATTTAAATTGAACCTAAGCTATTTTGAAACACTTCAAATTGCTCACAGAGCGGAGATCATGAACCATACAGGACTCGGTGACATTGCAACACAGAGCATGGGCGGGTTCACGATCAGGCTGAAAGAGGGTGCTTTGCCTTACGGAATCGTGGATCGAGTAATGGTAGATAGTAAACTGACGATTCTTGCACTTGATGGAGAGGTAGAAACCAAGAGCATTATCACAGATCCATTTTACAAGAAGAAAATCACATTTTATGGTAAAAATGCGCTAGACATGTTTTTAAAAAATAAGAACATAGAGTACGCATTTGAGCTAGGCGTTAAATTTTCAAAAAGCATAGGCTTTCTAACAGGAGAAATGGAAGAGATTATTAAAAAATCAGAAAAATATGGATTTGCAACAATAAGCTTGATTGGGAAATCTATTGTTGCAATTGGCGATTCTCAGAATCTACAGGATCTATTCGAAAGATATGGCACAGTCTATATGACAGATATCTATAATGGCTATCCTAAAATAGCCCCTTGATCTCTCCATCATCAGTCAATGTCACATTTACTGCCGCTGGCTCTTTTGGCAATCCTGGCATGGTCATGATCTCGCCCAATATTACTACTATAAAGCCTGCACCTGATAATACTCTTAACTCACGCACTGTAACTGTAAAATCTTTAGGTGCACCAACCAGTTTTGGATCGTCGCTTAGCGAGTTTTGCGTTTTTGCCATGATCACATGAAACTTATCAAAACCGTTCTTCTTAATAAGTTTCAGGTCATTAATAGCATCTTTGGTATATATCACATCTTTGGCGCCGTAAATCTTTGTTGCAATATTATATATTCTTGTTTCTAAAGGATCGTCTAGAGAGTATGTATAATTCACTTTTGGATCTGGATGTGCATCAATCTCTTCAATAACTTTTTTTGCAAGGTCCACTGCTCCATTTCCGCCATCCTCAAAACTAGTGCTTAATGAATAGGAGACGTTCATTGTTTTTAATAATGATTCAAGTGCCTTTATCTCTGAATCTGTGTCAGAGACAAATTTGTTTATTGCAACCACTAACGGTAATCCGTAATTTCTTATGTTTGTAATGTGTTTTTGTAAATTTTCAAACCCTTTTTGCAATGCTGCAACATTCTCCAGTTTAAGATCCTCTTTCTGTACCCCTCCATGCATTTTAAGCGCGCGGATCGAAGCAACAAGGACTACTACACTAATTTTCAAATTGCTGGCTCTGCTGACCACATCCACAAACTTTTGAAATCCAAGATCGCTGCCAAATCCTGTTTCTGTAACAAAATAATCCACGAGCTTGATTCCAATATGGTCTGCTATTACACTGTTTGTGCCATGCGCAATATTACCAAATGGGCCTATATGGACAAATACCGGTACATGTTCAATGGTCTGCACTAAGTTGGGTTTGAGTGCATTTTTTAACAGTGCTGCCATTGCACCGTCCGCTTTTAAATCCCTTGCAAATATCGGCTCTTTCTTCTCACTGTAACCTACTAAAATATTGCCAAGCCTAGATTTCAAATCTTTATAATTTTCGGCAAGTGCCATAATTGCCATGATCTCGGATGCTGGAGTGATGTCAAAGCCTTCCTCTACAATTACACCATTTGATTCTCCCAGCCCTACAATTATATGCCTGAGAGAACGATCATTCATGTCTATTAATCTTCTCCATGTAATCTTTCTTTGGTCTATTCTTGGCTCGTTCCTAAAGTAAATGTGATTGTTTATCATTGCAGATAAAAGATTATGCGCAGAAGTGATCGCATGAAAATCTCCTGTAAAATGAAGATTTATTTCTTCCATGGGTTCTACCATCGCCTTGCCACCTCCTGTAGCGCCGCCTTTTATACCGAACACTGGGCCTAGAGATGGCTCTCTTATTGCCAGCATCGTTTTTTTGCCGAGTTTTGTCATCCCCTGCACCAACCCTATAGAAGTGGTGGTTTTGCCCTCTCCTGCAGGAGTAGGGGTCATAGCTGTCACTACAATCAGTTTTCCATCCTTGTTATTTTTATATTTTTTTATTGCCTCTAGAGAAACTTTTGCCATATATTTTCCATATAGTTCAAGATCCTCTTCAGTTAATCCTATTTTCTGTGCAATTTTTAATATTGGTTCTAGATCTTTCATTATTTCACCTTCTCTAATAGCTCTTTATTCCTTTCATACATATTTATAGATTCTTTTTCTATGTTCTCTATCTCTGTATTGAACTGTTGCAGAATCTCTTGATTGCTTATATTGTTCAAATTGATTTTAACGTTTGCTAAAGCACCTTTCATCGCAGAGTTTGCAAATTGAAAACTGCAAATACCGTCACTAACCGCATTGATGTTTCCACTCTTTATAACTTTCAAAGCAAGATCCATTATTTTTACGCATGCTCTGGCAGTTTCTAATGGTACATTACTTGCTCTAATAGATGCTTCTTCTATTTTTTTATCTCTGAGCTCCTTCTCTTGAACTGTCTCTTTAGGCAGCTTATACGCTGCCATGATCATGTTGAACTCTTCCACATCACGATCCATTAACTGTGTTAAAAAGTCTCTAAGTGTAATTGCTTCTGTTACTATCTTTTTCATCTCTGGCTCCACTGCCAGATATTTT
>JAVYRZ010000001.1:1775-20414 GCA_038729465.1 Thermoplasmata archaeon | reverse complement strand
TAGCTTATACGCTGCCATGATCATGTTGAACTCTTCCACATCACGATCCATTAACTGTGTTAAAAAGTCTCTAAGTGTAATTGCTTCTGTTACTATCTTTTTCATCTCTGGCTCCACTGCCAGATATTTTTTCTTGCCGATCGTAAGGTTTGCTACCATTGCTGTCAAAGATGCCGCAATACTTGCCACCAGTGCACTAGCAGCCCCTCCACCCGGCGCAGGGGAAGAGCTCGACAGATCCGCTAAAAATTCATTTATTCTCTGATCTACTATCATTTTATTCACTCCATAATTTTTTTTCTAGTACTTGTTCTATGCTGAAGTTTTCCAATTTTAGATAAAATTCCGAGACCTCTGCCAACGCTTCCAAAGGTACTAATCCTACTATCTCACAGCTTTTTACTAACACACCATATCTTTCTGCCTCTAGTTTAACAAGCTCGTAAACTCGGTATATTGGTGTTTCCTTAACATTAACCAAGTTCATAGAAACTTGTACCATCCCACGATCTTTTAGCTCAAACCCCAGCGCCTTGACATTTTTAAGACCGCCATCCTTCTCTCGAACGGACTTGGCTATCCTCTTTGCAATCTTTAAATCTGTGCTTGCAATATTAACATTAAAAGCAACAAGAAAGTCACGAGCACCAATGATTGAGGCCCCGGCACTGCCAACCTCAGAAGGTCCGTAATCAGGTTTCCATTTATCATCTTTAATGCTCTCTTTTAGTTGTTCAAATTGAAAATTCTTGTTTCTTATGTCTGCGAGGTTTCTACGTTCTTCTCTAAACGCAGCTTTTTCATACATATATACTGGTATATTCAACTCTTCCCCGACTCTCTTTCCAAGTTCTCTTGCTAATACTATACATTCTTCTGTAGTACTTTCTCCAAGTGGTATAAAAGGTATCACATCCGCAGCACCAAATCTTGGATGCTCTCCTTTATGATTATTTAAATCTATGAGCTCTTTCGCTTTTTTTATCCCTCTAAAACATGATTCTACCGCAAGCTCTTGCGGAGAAACTAATGTGATTACGCATCTATTATGATTGGGATCTGACTCTGTGTTTAATATTTTTATATCTTTAGAGAAAGCCATTGCACTCTTTATCTGTTCTATTTTATTTAAATCCCTGCCTTCGCTAAAGTTAGGAACTAACTCTACTATTTTCATAAGTTCCATGAATCGCTTAAAAAATATATATTTTTCCTGTGCTTATGTTACATTTTTTATTTATAAACTAATAGATTATAGTATTCAATACACTCATCCTTCCGCATTAAGATCATATGTTTAATCTCAAAATTATTCTATTATATCAAAAAACTAAGGAATTGAAAATTATTAATAATGCATTTTATCATTACCCCTCTTAAAATGGAATTGATTCAAAGCCTTGATGCAATCAAAAAAACTTTGCAAAACCCTGCAAAATATGAAAATTACCTTTTGTTTTTAAGATCTTTAGAGTATAATATAAGCAAAGACCTGATCTCTATAGAAAAAATAAAAGTTCGCTTATATCCACACCAAATTGATACGGCATATAAAGTCATAAATTTCTTGCAAAATAAAGCATTGCTTGCTGATGAGGTAGGATTGGGAAAGACTATAGAAGCAGGCATAGTCTTAAAAGAACTTATATTGAGAGGAGTGGCGGAAAACATTCTGATTCTTACACCTGCCTCTCTAACTTTACAATGGCAGGCTGAGCTTCAGTATAAATTTGATGAAGAGTTTAAAATTGTGAAAGACCTAGAAGACTGGAACAACCCTAAGTTAATAAGCTCGATAGATCTTGCAAAAAGACCGGAACATAAAATATATTCATTAAAAAAGAGCTGGGATCTCGTAATTGTGGATGAGGCACATAAACTTAAAAATCCAGAAACTCAAAACTACAAGCTTGTTGATTCTCTAAGCAAGAAAAATATTCTGTTCTTAACCGCCACACCTCTTGAAAATTCATTACTAGAGCTATATAATATCACAAATCTCATAAGACCGGGACTCTTTGGCACAATGAAAAGATTTAAAGATAATTTTATTGAAAAAGATGAACGTTCACTCAAAAACGTGAACGAACTTAAAAAATATCTTGAAACTGTAATGATCAGGAATAAGAGGTCAGATACTATTATAAACCTTCCCGATCGAAAAACTGAAAATATATTTATAGACCAGACAGATAAAGAGCATGAGCTCTATGCTGACGTAACACAATACGTAATAAATGGATACTGGAACAATTATGAAAGCTTTAAACTTATAAACTTGCAGAGAGCAGTTACAAGCTCAAGCTATGCTATAAAAAAATCGCTTTGGAACTATATAGATAAGAGCAATGACATTAATGAACGAAGAACACTTTTGAGCCTCTATTCTAAAGCTTCTTCAATTTCGGAAAATAGCAAAGGTAAGATCCTAAATGATGCCTTAGAGAAAGTAAATAGTAAAGTGTTAATTTTCACTGCTTTTTTAAGCACTCAAGACTATTTGTATGACTTACTTAGCCAGAAAGGGTTAAAGGTAATAAAATTTCATGGCACACTGAATAACATTGAAAAAAAGCAAGCACTGGAATCCTTTGAAAAGTATGGAGACGTTTTAATATCCACAGACGCCGGAAACGAGGGGTTGAATTTACAGTTTTGCAATATCATAGTAAACTATGATCTGCCATGGAATCCGATGATATTGGAACAGCGAATCGGAAGAATTCACAGAATCGGACAGACTAGAGAGGTACTAGTAATCAATATGGTCCTTAACAAATCGATAGAAGAGTATATATTTGAAATTTTAACAAAAAAGATAAAAGTGTTTGAGACTGTAGTAGGAGACATAGATCTTATATTAAGCAACATACAGAGCTCCAGGTCATTTGAAGAACGAATATTAGAGATTCTTGCAAGCTCTAAAGATGTATCGATGTTAACTAAAAATTTTAGGGATTTTGAGAAAGAAATAGAAAATGGTAGAGAATTATATGAAAAAATAAAAAGCTTTAATGAAGATGTGTTCAAAAACTTTGATCTTTCTAGCGTTAGGAGGGACTGAATGGTAGATAAGCGATTTTTAGAGGATTTTTATACTCTATATCCTGAATTTAAAGATTTAAATTTAGATGATAAAACAATGTTTTATAAGGCAATAAGTTATATTCGAGAGAATTTTAATGTTTCATTCACAAAGATTGATAATACCATTAATTTAAAATCTAAAAACTCAACATTTAAGATCTATGAGCTACAAAAAACTGAAAGATACATATTGCATATTATATTAAAGATTAGCTCTTTTAGCAGTGTAGGCGATGAACAGTATCATTCTTTTGTTTATGATCCATTTTCAGATCAAATTATGAATATAAATATTAAAAATTTGAAATTGCAAGACTCGCAAAAATTTGAGATCAAAGAGGATATTCTAAACATTGCCGTTTCTAAATTTTTGGAAAACAATAATCAGATCTTTGATAAGTATAATGAAAAAATTGATAGTGATACAGAGCATGAAAAAACAAAGATGATAGAGTACTTTGAAACCTTAGAAAAAGAGATTGAACAAGATGAGAAAAAGCTAGAATCTAAGATTTCAGAGCTTTCAGAAAAATTGAGAGATAGATTTGATCAGCAAGATGACGAAACATTTGTAAAATTTTATAAAGACCGTGAAAATCTGTATAAAAAATTAGCTGTGTTAAAAGATAAAAACAACAAAAAGAGGGAAGAGCTAGAGAATAAGAAGCAAAACATACTAACGAAACTGGACAAAAATTTAAAATTGAAGCTAGAAGTTTGTGGGCTATTAGTGATTAAATATGATATACAGAACTTGAACTTATTTATTGAAGAGCCCGGGTTCTCGAAATTTATTGTATATAATTCGCTAAAAGATGAACATGATCTAAATTGCAAATGTGGAAAAAATATAATGAGCTTTATAGTAACAAAAAAAGATGAAATCATATGTGAAGATTGTGCTATAAAATGCGATGAATGCGGCAATTATTTTTCAAGATTTGATAGCTACCATACTTGCAGCGTGTGCAACAAAAATCTATGTGAAGATTGCACGCATATATGTTTTGAATGTGGCGGATATTTTTGCAAGGATCACATATACAAATGTGAAGTTTGCAATAAGCCAATTTGCGAGAATTGCAAGCATACATGCTCTATTTGTGGCATAGATCTATGCAAAGAGCATACTCACAGATGCGCAATATGTGATCGAGAAGTATGCAAAGAACATTCTGGGAAATGCAGTATATGTGGCAGAGAAGCGTGTTCTGAAGATCTGGTATATTGCAATTTGTGTGGCAGAAAAGTATGCAAAGATCATGCCAGAATAGATTCGCTGGACAATAAATACTATTGCATAGATGACATTGAAGAGTGCTCTTATTGTGGTAAATACTACTCAAAATCACATATTCAGCATTGTAAAGAGTGCGGGATTGCTATGTGCGAAAATGATTCACAACATTGCGAAGTTTGCAATGCACCTTTATGCAATGATCATGTTTACCACTGTGAGGTTTGCGGAAAAAACTTATGCAATGCCCATACATTTAAATGTGATACCTGCCAGAAAACACTGTGCAATGAGCATATTGAAAAATGCGCTATTTGCGGAAAAATTGAGTGCACAGATCACGTTTATACATGCAGAATGTGTGGCGAAAAGGTGTGCAAAGATCATATACACAATCAGATTTGCGATACTTGCATGAACCGAAAAGAAATTAAAGAAGATTTTATAGTCTTTGAGATCTTGAAAAAATATAATCTGCCAAAAAGAGGAAAATGGTCAAAAAATGAAAATAAGGAAAACATATTTTATTATAATGAAAATAGAGAACTTTCAGTATTTAAGCTTGTAAAAAACAGTGGCGAAATTGTAAGAGTTTCTTAAAGTAAGTTTAAAATTATTTTTTTGTTCTTTGCGTTAATATTTGTAAATATATAAATAGATGATCCGTTTTTATCCCATAAGCATGCGCAAATTTGTAAGTATCTTGATAGTGTTTATACTATTATTCGTAGCTTCTACTGCTTTATTTAGCAATAATGTAAATGCTGAGACCAGCTATTACAAAGTAACCACTTTCAATAATATAAATAATACTGGAATGGCAGAACCTTTCAATGGAAAAATATATATTATGCTTTACTTGAACAATACCACCTCTTCAACTATCAAAAACCTGGAATCATATATAAAATATTACAGCATCGATTACAGTATCTCTAAAAACCTTAAAACGATGTTTCTGTCCGGTAACAGTTTCGATTTTGAAAAATTATTTAATGATAAAGTATATAAATATTACAGTAATGGTTATTCTTATTATTCTTTTACTACTCCCTATTTACCGGCCCAATTTCAAAATTCTATATACTGGATCTCAGGTTTAAACAATTTTACTAAAGTAGACACAAACATATATACTGCATCAAATGTGATTTCCGGGCCATATGATCCACAAGAGCTTCAGTATGCTTACGATGTTGCCCCGTTTATAAAGACTGGCGATGAGGGACAGGGCAATACTATCGCTATAATAGACGCTTATGGAGATCCAACTCTGAGCAGTGATCTTGCATCCTATTCTAAAAATTTTGGACTGCCACCTGTTAATTATACAATTATATATCCTTTCGGAAAGCCTAACATCACCAAACAAGGATGGCAGGTAGAAACTGCAATAGATGTTGAATGTGCTTTTTCTATGGCGCCAAAAGCTCACTTTCTGATCGTGATAACTCCTGATGACTCTGGAACTCTCGAAGAGGCTGTGTCATATGTCATTGATAATGATCTTGCAAATATAATATCTATAAGTTGGGGGGCCACAGAATCCAGCTATTACGATCCTGGATTCCACACTGCTTTTGAACAGGCTGCCGCTGAAAATATTACGGTAGTTGCAGCTTCTGGAGACAATGGCTCTGGCAGTGGCGTTGAATATCCTGCCTCGGATCCAAACGTTACATCCGTAGGTGCCACTGCACTTTATATGAATCAACTTAACTTAAATAGCTATTCTATTTACTCTTACGATTACGAAAACGCATGGGATAAAAGTGGCGGAGGATTTAGCACGATATTTACTGCCCCGATATGGCAACGCGCACTGGGATTTAACAGTACAATGCGTGGAGTGCCGGATATCTCGTTTGTTGGAGATCCTTCCACCGGCGTAGAAGGATTTGTAAATGGCACTATAGAAACCGTTGGTGGCACAAGTGTAAGTACTCCATTATTTGCCGGAATGGTCGCAGATCTGAATCAATATTATCATCACCCGCTCGGTTTTATCAATCCTTATCTCTATTCTGCTTACAACTACAATAACTCAAACCACTATTTTCATGAGATTACTAATGGATCAAACGGGGCTTATACCGCTAGAGAGGGTTGGAATCCTGTTACTGGTTTAGGTTCTCTAGATCTTTATAATACAGTTATAAACATAAAAAACCTGAATTTTGAGGTTGGCTCTAAAAGCATAATTGCAAATAACCAGGGAATCGAAGCAGAGATCAGAACTGAGTACTCAGCTACCTCTGCAAATATAACCGATTATTTCTGGATTGGTGAAAATATATCAAATGTAGGATTTGTAAAATTTGGATACTTTTTAAATAATGAAACCTCTGGATTGTTTGTAAAGATCTATAATTATACAACGGCTATATTTAACTATGCCTTCCCTTCAAACCTCGGTAACAATAATTTTTTAAATACATACACAATCTTGTTCAATTCACAAACTCTGAGCTTTTATTTTAATAGTGCCCTAATACTGAATCTATCATATACGTCAATCAATGACAATGGTTACTCTGGCCAAACTATCTATTATGCAGTAGCAGAGTCAAAAAATGCACTTTCCACATATTCGCCGTTAGGTCCCGTAGAATTCAAATCTTTTATGTTTCTAGAAAATGGTAGTTGGAACATTTTAAATTATGGAACTGTTTTTAAATATTCTACTAAAGATCTTTATTCTGCATATTCTGCATTAGAGATTCCATACACAAACGATGATTTTATAGCCGGGCTCATATATCAAAATAACAACCAAAGCCAGATATTATGGCCTTATAGTCAAAACTATACTAAAAGTATGCCATTAATTATCAAGAATAATGACCTGACACTTTATAATGGTGTTTATCCGGGAACAGGGACTAAGACTGATCCATATCGGATAATAGGTTATTATTTTTCAAGCAATTCAATAGATTTAAGATTGATAAACGTAACTGAATATGTGATTATCTCGCATAACATATTCAAAGGATCCTTATTGGCATTGTACATTAAAGACTCTAAAAATATCATTATAGAGAATAATACATTCAGCAACAATGATCTTGCAATTTTATTGCGTAGCTCACAGATTCCGATCATGTCAAATAATAGCTTTGATGGAAATAGTGTTATACTATTAAGCTTACTATCTAGTGTAACTTTAAAAAATAATATTCAGAATTCAAATATTATAAATTATATTTTTATATTTTCCAATTTTGCAGGTATCTCCATATTTCAATTGTTTACTCCCTTCTCAATTTTGCTTATTGTAGTTTTGATCTTATTTATAGTTTCGATTTTCATATTTTATAGAAAAAAGAGAGATAATTTTTAATATTATGTGCGTTCTTAAAGTTAATGATGGAAAATAAAAAAAATAAAATAGGATTATTTTCTTTGCTGCGATGGAGCCCCGGCAGTATCGTCCTTTTTCTCATAATGACTATAATTAATATATTCATAATAGTTGAATATATTAGATACAGGTTTATTTCACTGGCTGTTATCTTGATATTCTCGATAGGAATCGAGATCTTCTATATTATTATCAGAAGAGCTGAAATAATCACCCCTTCTGAACCAATAAATAAGAACTATGAAAATGCTGTTGGAATTGCAATGACAGATATATATCCAAAAAAAAGCGGAGTTATAAAGATAAATAATGAAACATGGTCTGCATATTCAGAGGATACTATTAAAAAAAATGAAAAAGTAATTGTTATAAAAAAAGATGGGCTCTATATGATTGTAAAAAGATTGGTAAAAAGATAAAAATTTTTATATTATCAAGTTTAATTATTTTTATAAAAATAATTAGAAACAAAACATTAGATGGGGTTGCCCGGATTTGAACCGGGGTCTCAGGCTCCCAAAGCCCGTAGGATGGCCAAGCTACCCCACAACCCCAAAAAGTTAAATATTTATCTGTTCCTCTTTTAATTTGTTCAATATAAAGAATGTGCTTGTTCTTTCAATTTCTTCAAGATTATTTATCTTCTCTATCGTATCTTTAAGCTCATCTTTACTTTTTGCGACAATAGTTACGAAAAAATCCATCTCTCCTAATGTAGAGTAAACAGATTCAATACCATTTATTGCAGCTAATTTATTGGCAATATCTTCTATTGATGCTTGCTTGAACTTTATGTTAATACAGCATAATGCAGAGATGTCATAGCCAAGTTTCTTGTTGTCCAGAACTATTGAAAATTTTTTGATTATTCCCCTTTTTATTAATCTATTGATTCTGTAATATATCGTGGATTTTGAAAGTCCCAATGCCTTGCTCATTTCCTCTAATGGTTTTTTAGAATCGTCTTTTAATATGCGGATTATATCCATATCTGTCTTGTCTATTTTTTCATTATCAGTTTTTTCTTTCATGTTCTTCGCTTGATAATAGGATATTACAATCATTTATAAAAAATTAATTAATTTTTTAGCTTTTTAGTTAAATAATAGAAAAATATATGATTAATATTGAGATATCTTTAAGCATGATTGAGATTATTCTGCCATCATATGCATATGAGACAATATTAACGTTCATAAGTGACTTTGCAAATAATAAGAAAGTAGTTGTGGGATTAAGTGGTGGGATTGACAGTGCTGTTGTAGCTGCTCTTTGCAGTAGGGCAATAGGATCCAAGTCAGTACTTGGAGTATATATGCCTGATTCAAACTCAAAAGATTATAGTGACGTGAAATTGCTGAAAGATCTCTTGGGCATTGAACTAAAGACTATTAACATCGATGAAATACTTGATACTTATGAAAAATTGATTGGTAAACTAGATAAATTTGTTTCTGGAAACCTGAAAACAAGAATTCGTATGAGCATATTATATTCATTAGCAAACAAAGAAAATAGATTGGTGGCGGGCACAAGCAACAAAAGTGAGATTTTAACGGGTTATTTTACAAAATTTGGAGATGGTGCTGCAGATTTTTATCCTATTGCGGATCTTTATAAAACTCAGGTAAGAGAAATGGCAAAAAACTTGGATATTCCAGAATCTATAATAGATAAAATACCTACTGCAGGATTATGGAAAGGTCAGACTGACGAAAAAGAGCTTGGAATAGAGTATAAAGATCTGGATATTATACTTTATGAATTTGAACTGGGCCACAATGCAGAAGAAATTGCTGATCTTACAGGATATGATATAGAAAAAATAAAGAATGTAGAAGAGAGAATTCAAAACTCAAAGCACAAAAGAATAATATTTTATGTACCAAAAGTAGGGATAAGAACGGTAGGAATAGATTGGAGAGAATAATACAAAATTTTATATTAATAGATCTATTATCACACTATCAAGGGCTCGTGGTCTAGTTGGTTATGACGTCACCCTGACACGGTGGAGGTCACCGGTTCGAACCCGGTCGAGCCCATTAAAAATTTTAATGATACTTTATTAAAAAGAAAACTTGATTTATGATGTTTAAATTAAATACGAAAATATGATAAAAAATTCATACAAAAAAATTAAATTTGAAAAAATACTAACTAATATACTTATTGACAAAATTTAGGTAAAAATAGAAATGTATATTTTACTTTTATATGGAAATTAAAAACAATATTCATAAAAGGACATTTAGATAAAAAATTAAATAAAATTATAAATTCAGTCATTGATCTTTTTTATTACATTTTGGGTAAGAGGTAAAAAAAGACAACTTTTTAGACATTACCCTGATTATTGATAACATCGATCTACAATGGTTTCTAAAGGCTTTAAAATGTGATTTTATATATTAAAAACTTATTATGTTGATGCTTTAAATATTGTATAATCTAAAGAATTAATATCACATCCCTAGAAAATGTTCATAATGGATCATAGAAGAAATTTCGAGACAGAATATTCTACTAATTAAAGATCGCTACCTGATATGAGGGAAGAGATTCATAAAAAAAATTTACAAATTTTTTTAAAAACTAGAATTTCTGAGCCTTCTGAAAATGATGTAAAACTATATAGGTAAAAATAATGATCTTTGCATTTTGGTATAAACAAAAATAAATTGATAAAATGGATCTTGTAGGCATATCAAATAAAGAGTTCCAGAATATATAGAAAATAAGCAAAGAGCCCACTTTAAAAAAATGATAAAAAAGGTCTATTTATTATAGAACTACCAAATTATATTGAAAAATCTAATGAATTTATTGCTAAATTTTATAATAAAAATTTTATTGTGAAATTATCATTCTAAGGACTTTATTGCGATCACGTAATATTTATAAGAAAAATAGTTTCTTAATTAATGGCAAAAATATAATATATTAGACATAATATCGTTGATTTAATTCAGAAAAAAAGGTGTGATAATGACAAAAATGATCGATGTTCATAATCTCACTAAAAAATTTTGAGATATTAGAGTTGATGATCTTACGTTCTATGTAGAAAAGGGAGAGGTTTTTGGTCTGCTTGGTCCGAATGGAGCCGGTAAAACCACAACAGTAAGATCGCTTTCTTGTCTGCTATCTCCCACAAGCGGGTCTGCAACGGTAGGAGATTATGATATTACAAATAAAAACGATGCAATGAAAATAAAAAAAATGATCGGATTAGTTCCTGATAATGTAGGTCTTTATGAGACGCTTAGTGCATATGAGAACCTTGAGTTCTTTGGAAAGATGTATGAAACTCCTAAACAGCTTATAAAGGAGAACATAGAGAAATATTTAAAAATGCTATCGGCACTTTTTCCAAAGGAATGAAACAAAAGGTCGCTCTTGCGAGAACATTGATTCATGATCCAGAAGTGCTTTTACTGGACGAACCCACTGCAAACCTTGATCCTGAGGCTGTCAAGGCCATCCGAGATATTATACTTGATCTCAAGAAAGAAAATAGTACAATTCTTCTTAACACGCATAATCTGGATGAAGCTCAGTGTATATGTAATAGAATTGGAGTATTAAAAACAAAGCTGATAGCGACTGATACACCGCAGAATCTTGAGCGAGCTTTATCTGGAAGGCAGACCGTCATTCTGCTAGAAGAGGTAACTGATAAGATACTAAGTGCAGTAAAAGCAGCAAATCCTAAGAATGTTGAAAAAGACGGAAACAGATTAATAATTGAGATTAACAATCCTGAGAAAGAGACGCCTACTATGACAAACGCAATTGTTTCTGTGGGGAAAAAGATCAAATTTGTGCCATGGGATTAGCAATGCTCGGATATATACGTATTCCACATGTGAAAGTAAGCATTGCCGTTTAAGCTGGATGGCAAAACTTAAGGACGTGTTAAGGCGTTTAACAAGGATAGAGTAGTTCACTGCTATACCAAAAAAACAAAAACCGTAAATAATATAGCAATTACAATCGAAACAATAGCACGGTTTTTAACGCTTTTGAGAAAAAAGTAACTATCAGTGCCTGCATCCATTTTTCTCAACACATTCAAAATTTGCTCCCGTTTTGATTGGACAATATCAAAGATAGATTTATCGGAACTAATGTTCTCAAGCAAAATTGTATCATCTACCTTTGCCATAATCTTTGCAACTACAATTCCCTCCCAGTACCAAATGGGAATTTTTCTATCCGGTTTCGGCTCGTTATCACCTTTTGTCACCAGATATTGGCCATTTATACCAATAAGTCTATGAGCTACGTATCTACCAGTTAGTACTGGCGGAGCGTATTTCATAGGAATTCGTAAAAATAAAATTTCGCCAATTTTCAATCTTGAAGATGCTGTAGTATTCTCTACTATAACCACATCACCATCCTTAATGGTTGGGTACATGCTCTTACCCCATGCCCTAAAAATAAATAATTGCGAATCAATTTTATTTACGGAAGAAGTTGTAAATATCTCGTGCAACCCGAGTGCAGAAAAAATCACAGTAAAGGAAGAAAAGAAAACTAAGAATGCAGTAATTGACACTTGTAACGAATTAGACCAATAAAAAGAGTGCCCTGCCGTTATGTTGAAAAGCAAAAGAAAGGAAGGAAAAAAGTAATATAAAAATGCCAGTGGATTAATAATACCATATTTGTAGACTCGGAATAATATTATTATGGATGCCCCCGAAAACACAAAATCCAGTACATACAGCAAATAATACCAATTGGGAGGATATATCATATTTCCGCTAGCATCAAGCAACACATAATATTCAATGTCCCAAGCAAATAGAAATAAGACCAAGGAAATGCCAATTCCTACAATAACTTTGGGAATGTTAACGGAATAATACTTCTTGAATTCATTTTGTGAAGTGAATGTTCCAAAAAAATAATAATAAATCAAGGAAAACAACGTTATTCCAGTTCCACTAGCTAAAGCAATTGACAATAATTCAAGGATACCATAAGGCAAGATCATATTAGCAGTGCCATTAAGCAGTGATCCTACAATTATGCTAATTAAAACACCACTATTATAGTAAATCAAACCAAAGCTAACAATATAAAATGGAATGGCACCCGCTATTGTCCCAGCTAATATGATAAGATTATGAATTATGATATAGAAAGATAGGTGGGTGAGAATGGTTGGATTGAGATGAATTCCAGGAAAAAATGTATAAATGCCACTGGTAATTATCCCAGATTGACAGTATAAAAACAAAGATAAAAGTGCATAAACCAGATATATAGAGATGGAAAATAAGAATCCTCTCAAGAACTGATCAAAAAAGGTCTGTTCCATACCCGCAAATGTTCTTTTGAAGTTGAAATTTTTCTTGTTCTCTATATAAAGTGCAATAACTCTTCCAAAGAGAGTGATATCCAAGACAGTATTGAATATTAAGCTAGTATTACTTTTCTTAGCTGCTATAGGATATTTAAGGTTATATAACAGTAATGCGCAGAAGAATATAATCAATATAGAAAATGAGGCGAAAACTGCTAATGGTAAAAAGATTTTAGTTAATAAATTAGTGAGCACAATTGATAGGAATAATAAGAAATAATACCGCAATAGAAAAAATGGGGTGTAAATTATTTTATCATCAAATTTCATAATGATATCTAGGCAATTGCGCCAATTTCAGCAGCGAGAATAATCCATCCCCAAAAGCCCAAGAAAGAAATTATTATTCTCTCTATTATCGCATTAAGGGCACCAGTTCCAATCGCAGCAGCTACCGATGGCGATGTTAAAATGGCGATTGTAGCGGCAGTGGGAACACCCAAAGCTTCAATAGCTATTGTAGCCTGTTGGAATGATAGGTGTCCCGTGAAATACAGGACCACGATAGCATCGCTAGAACCGATCTTGAAGAACTCCAATAGAAGTAGAGCCAAGGCCGTGAGTATTAGAATTCCTGCAAGATAAATCAATTTTGTGCTTATACGCGGTTTATAAAAATTAAGAGTTTCCAATTTTTTCCCTCCTTAAATATGCATCTCTAATAATTATATAAATTTTATGATAATAGCTCTAACTGAAATCAAAAAAATCTATTCAAAATTGTAAAAATAGGCAGTTTCCTAGATCATTTTTTTATTTTTATTAATTAGTTAGGATATTATAATCTATTGTATTCGATTATTAAATATAATCAAATATCTCCCGGTCCATTTGAGTTATAAATTTATGATTTTAAGTTTTTTTCTTATGGATTAAATATGCTATTTTGTAACTTTAAGTCGCATAATTTACAAAATTAAGTTAAAAATGCAAAAACTATAAATACAATGAATTAATTACTTACCTATAACTAAATTACATATTGGCGAAAAACATGATTCATGGAAACAGAAAGCACGGAGCAAGAATGAGAGATTCGGCATATAATATAGATGAGATTGTAGCATTTCTTGGGATAAACCGAGGAGATAAGGTATTGGATCTTGGTGCAGGAGATGGGTTTTTTTCCAAAGAATTTAAAAAGATCACAGACAATGTTACTGCACTGGACATAGATGATGAATATTTTAATGAACTTGAAAAATTGGGAATAAAAACTATAAAAGAGGATATTTGCAACTATGATGAAGACCATTACGACCTGATATTTATAGCAAATGTTTATCATGGTATAAGAAACATGTGCAAAGAAAAACTTCTTGAAAATCTTAATACAATGGCGAAGAAATATGTTGCGGTTGTTGACTTCAATCCTGAAAGAACTATGTTTGGACCTCCAAGCAGCATAAGAATATCAAAAGAGAAAATTATAGAAGAGTTTCAACAACATGGTTTTAAATTGGTAAAAGAAAAAGATCTAAAATATCATTATCTTCTTATATTCGATAGAAATCATGCTTGAAAATGGACAAGAATATACTGATTATAATAGCGGGTAGAGTTCCGCTGAGCTTTAGCTACGGCTTCCTTAACGTACTGCTTAGCCTTTACCTCTTATCAATTGGGTATAATTATTTAGCTATAGGTATCATTATTGGAGTTGCAATAATAATCAGTGCTTTGCTTTCGTTCTTTATTGCCATGCTGGCAGACCACTATGGCAGAAAATTCGTACTAATTATTCTTTTCATTTTATTCTTTCTCTCCTCAATCCTGTTTTTACAGACTAAAAATATATACTCACTTGCATTGTTGTCTGGCATTGGTGGATTCACTGGATCTGGTGGTGGTCCTATAGGGTCTGGTGGCCCTTTTGGCGCAATTCAAACTGCCATGATTACGGAATTTACAGACCGCAAAAGTTTTTCCAGCGTATTGTCTATAGCATCCGCTTTAGGCATGCTTGCAAGCGTTGTAGGTGCATTCTTTATAGAAGTATTTGAATTATTGTCAATAAACGTATACCTGCTTTTTTATGTAGCTTCAATATTTGGGCTGGTAGGTGGGATAATAACGTTTGCAGTTAAAGACAACAAGATGAGAAGCAAACACTTACTGCCTCACCTATCCTGGAAAAACATAATAAAGCTCACTATACCAACAATGCCCGGGGGGATTGGCAGTGGATTGATTACGCCTATTTTTTCAATGTGGTTTCATATTAAATTCAATCTAACAAGTGGGCAGATTGGATTGATTTTCGGCGCTGCAAATCTCTTTACAATATTTATGATGTTGCTATTGCCAAAGATCACTTCGAAAGAATCAGAGTTGAAAACTATAATCAGTACTAGAGTAATTGGTTCTTTTGCGCTCATACTGATAGCAATCACTCCTTTCTTATGGCTCTCAATAATACTTTTCATGCTCAGAAACGGGTTTCAGATGGGTGCTGTTCCAATAAGGCAATCTTTTGCGATGGGCATAGTTGATGATACAGAGAGAGCAACAACTTCTGGTGCAACATCGATGGCAAGAACTGGTTTTTCTTCAATATCTCCTCCCTTGTCAGGATCTATAATAGCCTCGAGTTTAGCATATCCTCCATTATTTGGAGGTGTTATATCACTTTTCGACCCCATTTTTTATTATATTTTATTTAAAAGGTATTGGAAATGATCTGGTTAAATATTAAATACTAAATTTGCCTATTGGTAAATATGGACATTATTTCAAGCTTAAAAACGATCGTTGGTTCTCATGTCTTATATTCTAAAGAGGATTTGATTCCTTATCAAAATGATGCTTCTGTTTTCGAGGGTATCAGCCCTAAAGCTGTAGTCCTGCCAAAAAGCACAGAAGAAGTATCCAAGATATTGAAGTTCTGTTATGAAAACAATATTGAAGTTGTGACCAGAGGTGGTGGCACATCTCTTACAGGTTCATCAATTCTTATTTCCGAAGGAATCATGATCAGCATGGAGCGATTTGATAAAATATTAGACACAAAAATTGAAGATCGCTATGTCATTGTTGAATCAGGTGTGAGAATTGACAACTTAAATGAGCATCTGGCACAATACAACCATTTTTATCCACCCGATCCAGCCAGCTCAATTGCAGCCACGGTTGGTGGTACAATTGCCACTAATGCTGGAGGTTTGAGAGCGGCAATGTATGGAGCTACGAAAGAGTGGGTTCTTGGCCTTGAGGTAGTACTGCCAACTGGAAAAATAGTGCAGTTTGGTGGCAAGACCCTAAAACGTTCGTTAGGCTATGACCTTACTGCCATGATGATTGGCAGCGAGGGTACTCTTGGGATCATAACTAAAGCGATATTAAAAATAGTGCCGATACCAGAGCGCACGGGCAGAATACTTACTTATTTCAGAGAGATTGAAACTGCGGGGCA
Organism: Thermoplasmata archaeon; assembly: GCA_038729465.1. Lineage (NCBI taxonomy): Archaea > Methanobacteriati > Thermoplasmatota > Thermoplasmata > Thermoplasmata archaeon. The sequence continues at coordinate 3,937 of JAVYRZ010000001.1, read as the reverse complement.
AGCAATATCTGAGCTGAAAAAGAACAGTATTACACCTTTGATTGCAGAGTTTATGGATAGATATTCCATGAATTCTATCACCAAGGTAAAAAACATGAGCTTTCCAGAAGCGGCAAACTATATGTTGATCATAGATATTGCATCCACTAAAGAATCGATATCAGGCAAGCTTGAAGAGGCTTCAAAAATTCTTGGGCAGTTTAATCCAATAGACATTAAGATTACTACCGATCCTGTTGAAATGGATAAAATATACCAAGCGAGGAAAGGATTATACTCTTCTCAGCTTCAGGTACGTGATAATGTTGATGAGTCAGTTATCATAGGAGATATTGTGGTTCCAACTTCAGAGCTTCCACAGACTTTGAAGGAACTGAACGAAAAAATTAGAGATTACGGAATGAAAGTAGTGCTATTTGGGCACATTGGCGACGGTAACATCCATCCCAACATATTTGCTAGAATGAAAGATCCCGCGCAGTTTAAAAATGTTGAGAATCTGATGCTGGAATTTGGAAAAATTGCGATCAGGCATGGTGGTAGCGTATCTTCCGAACATGGGATAGGGCTTGAAAAGAGAGCGATGTTGATTGAAGAGTTCAAAAGTAAGGATAGCATAGAGAACCTTGAACTTATGAAAAACATAAAAAAGATCTTTGATCCAAAAAACCTGTTAAACAGGGGGAAAATATTTGAATGACCACGCTTGTTAGCTTGCTCGGAGAAGAAGCGGGCAAGTGTATTAATTGTGGTTTCTGTGAAAGTGTTTGCCCGACACTGCCATCTTCTGATTATAGGGCTATATATGGTGCTAGGGGTAGAGTAGCACTAGGGAAGAAAGTCTTTGATGATATCTTGAAAAATAAAAAAACAGCATTGTCTATCTCTGATTCTTTTTATTCGTGCTTAGACTGTTATGCCTGCTTTCAAGTATGCCCTGCAGGTGTTAATGCAGGAAAAGTGAGCAGTATAATGAGGCAGCTCATTACTTCTCAGCAATTTACTGTAGTCAATCAGGAAAAAAGCGTGGCAAAGATGATCGTATCTGCTACCTTAAAATATAACAGTCCTATAGCTTTAAAATCTGATGTTTTATGGACCAAAGATATATCTTTCAATTATGAATCTGATACCTTGCTTTACACGGGAACGATGTACCAACTAATGCCGAACAGCAAGGCTCTTTCATCTCTAAAACAGAAATTTGGAGATTCCATGACTGAAATATTTGCAAAGTTTATCGTTAAAATGCCATCACTTTTAAAGCTATCAGCAGGCATTTATGACAGAAAACTGAGAGATAAAATGGACTCTTATTTGCATGATATTGCATTACTGTTAACAGAGGCAGGAATACAGTTTACGTATCTTGGCTCTGAAGAGCCTTATCCAGGCACATTTTTGCATGATCTTGGATATGTTAAAGAATTTAAACAGTATGCATTAAAAGTAACTGAGCTTTTTAGATCCCACAAGATTAAAAAGATCATAACTGTTGACCCACATACCTACGAGCTTTTAAAATACGTTTATCCTGAATATGTTCAGGATTTTGATTTTGAAGTATATCACTATCTGGATTTTATAAAAAATTTAAATTTTGAAAAAGATGATTCTCATATCACATATCATGAGCCATGTCATTTCGTGCTTCGAAATGTTGAATATAACGTTCCAAAAGAAATACTGAAAAATATAGGTAATTTAAAGATGCCTGCAAGAAACGGAAAAAGCAATATGTGCTGTGGCGGCCCTGACGAGATGATCTACTCCTCCCTTTCAGAATCAGTGTCTAATGCAAGATTTTTAGAATTAAAAGGTACTGAGGCCAAAAAAATAATCACTGCATGCCCGATCTGCTATATCAATCTTGCAAAGGATGAGTCTGTAATAGACATTGCTGGATATCTCAAAGAAAGATTAAAAAGTGTTGAAAATGAAGCTTTTGATAGATGAAAAAGGTAATTTGTTGTTCGTTACCAAAGCTTTGCGAGTGTTTGCTTATTCTTACATCAGCATTATATTACCACTCTATCTTTTAAGATCTGGATACTCTGCATTTTTTGTGGGCATTGTGGTTACAGTTGCTATATTAAGCAGTGTGTTTTACAATATTCTAATAAGTAAATATGCTGACTCTTTCGGTAGAGGCAGAAGCCTTA
>JAVYRZ010000001.1:0-1679 GCA_038729465.1 Thermoplasmata archaeon | reverse complement strand
CTATCTTTTAAGATCTGGATACTCTGCATTTTTTGTGGGCATTGTGGTTACAGTTGCTATATTAAGCAGTGTGTTTTACAATATTCTAATAAGTAAATATGCTGACTCTTTCGGTAGAGGCAGAAGCCTTATACTGCTCTCTTTCATGATGGCTTTATCAGGTATAATATTTGCGTTAAATATAAACAACTATTTTATAATGATTGCCGCTTTTATAGGTGCGATCAGTGTTACAGGCACTGAAACTGGACCATTCTTGAGCATTGAACAGGCAGCATTGACCAAGTTTGCAAGCGCTGAAAAAAGAACTTTGATGTACAGCACTTACAACTTTATAGGATACACTGCCATGGCTGCTGGATCTTTGTTCAGTGGCCTGCCGGGGTTCTTAAATAACTTTAATTTGTATTATCTGCTCTTCTATGTTTATGCTACAATAGCATTGATTCTAGCGTTGATCTATTACCTTCTGGGCTCAAAATTGGAGCTGGATAACAAAAAAGATATTCAAAAACCTATAACTCCAGAAACAAAAAAGATCATTATCAAATTGTCTGCACTTTTTTCAATGGATGCTTTTGGCGGTGGTTTTGTCTTACAGAGTTTACTGGCGCTATGGTTTTATTCAAGATGGGGTCTACACCTTAGCTCTCTTTCAGTGCTGTTTTTCGTATCTGGAATAATAACAGCGCTCTCTCTATTCTTAGCCGCTAGAATAGCTAAAAAAATAGGACTGTTGAACACTATGGTGTTCACCCATATCCCATCATCGATATTTTTAATATTAATACCTTTCTCCCCCACAGCAATAGGATCTGTAATATTTTTATTTGCCCGTCAATCACTGTCACAGATGGATGTACCCACTAGACAATCCTACATGATGGCGATTGTAAAACCTGAAGAGAGAACTGCTGTTGCTGGGTTGACAAATATTCCAAGATCGATAGCTCAAGCTTCGAGCCCGGCACTGTCCAGTTTCATGATCCAGGTTGTTCAGTACTCTATCCCGTTTGTCGCTGGCGGATCTATAAAAATTTTATATGATATCCTGATATTTTTTACGTTTCGGAAAATCAAGCCTCCGGAAGAAAAATAACAGATAAGTTTATCTATTTTTTGCTATTTTTATAGAAAAGAATATATACTACAATATATACTGACTACTATTATCCTCTCAAGTGGTGGCTGTTTATGCAGAAAAAAAACATAGAAGAACATGTGGTTGTATGCCCTGAATGTGGATCCACTCATCTGATTCGTGACTATGAACGAGGAGAATTAATATGCCAAGACTGTGGTCTTGTCATTGATGATAGTTACATAGATCAGGGCCCTGAATGGCGTGCTTTTGATGCTGAGCAAGATGATAAACGTGCTCGTACTGGCGCTCCTATAAATTACCTTACTCATGACAAAGGTCTTGCTACAGAGATCTCATGGTCTAACAAAGACTCTTACGGGAAGAGAATACCGCACAGAAACAGAGCCCAAATATACAGGGTTAGAAAATGGCATCAGAGAATAAGAGTCAGCAACTCTGCAGAGCGAAATCTGTCAGTAGCCCTGCAAGAGATGAAAAATATTACGATAAAGATGAAATTACCTAAAGATGTTGAAGAAACTGCTGCTGTAATTTACAGGAAGGCAGTGTTCAAAAATCTAATACGGGGAAGAAG